>NZ_JBHXQY010000056.1:0-43147 GCF_042716955.1 Nocardiopsis sp. NPDC058631
AAGTTCAGCCTGGTTGTGCTTCACGAGCGCAGAGGCGCGGCGAGAGGAAGCCTGGTGGACGCGAGCCCGGAAGGATCCAAAAAACACGACCTAGCCGCCTCAGCCCCGCAGGCGGCGCAGGGTGTACCCCTGCCCAGCCGGGTCCAGGGCCCTGGTGGCCTGCTTGAACAGGTACTCGGCGCGCGGGTACGACAGGCGTCCCCGCCCCGTCACCGGACACAGGTCCGCCTCGGCGGGTCTGCGCGCCGGCGCCGGGCGGCGGTCGGCGAGGAAGAGCGGCCCCCGCTCCCGCCCCGCCACCAGCAGGGGCAGCAGCCGGGCCGTTCCCGAACGCCAGCCCACCCGGGCGCCGCCCGCGCGGGCACGGCGGTCCTCCAGGTCCAGGTCCTCCACGTTCAGCGCCAGAACGGTACCGACCCCCGCGCCCGACTCGTGCAGGAGCAGCCACAGGACGCGCTCACGCAGGGCGGCCCGTCCCTCGCCGTCCCACAGGCGCGCCAGGTGCGCGGGGTCGATCGGCGCGGATTCGGCACGGGCCTCGGCGCGCCGCCCCAGCTCCGCGGCCAGGTCGTCCAGACCCGCCCAGGACCCGAACGAGCGGACCGCCGACCGGTGCCGGTTCCAGGTCCGCGGCGCCGCCTCCCCCCACGACGCGGCGAACACCCGCGCCACGCCACCGGCGTCCAGGTCGGCGAGCGGCAGGTCCTCGCCCAGGGACCGGCCCAGGCGCCGCAGGGTCTGCCCGTAGGAGCGGACCGTCGCGGCGTCCAGCTCCCCACGCCCCAGGAAGTCCCGGGCGGCCCCTCCCAGAGTCGGTCCCGCGGGCCGGGAGGCGGCGACGTCCTGGGCCCTGCGGAGCAGGAACTCCCGCTCGACCGCGTTGCCGGTCAGGGCCGCGGCGCGCCGGAACTCCCGACCCGCCTCCGCGTGCCGGCCCAGCCGGGCCAGCAGGTCCCCCCGCACCCCGGGGAGGAGGTGGTAGTCGCGCAGCGCGGGTTCGCCGGCCAGCGCGTCGACCAGCGCCAGGCCCTCGGCTGGGTCGTTCGCCCGCGCCACCGCCACCGCCCGGTTGAGGCGCACCACCGGGGTCGGCAGCTGCTCGACCAGCAGGTCGTACAAGGTCGCGATCCGCGCCCAGTCGGTGCTCTCGGCACTGGCGGACTGGGTGTGGCAGACCGCGATGGCCGCCTGGAGCACGTAGGGTCCCGGTGGTCCGCCCGCGTCGCGGGCCCGGAGCATCGCGGCGAACCCGCGCCGGACGAGCAGCTGGTCCCAGCGGCCCCGGTTCTGCTCGTCCAGCCGGAGGAGCTCGCCGGAGGGGCCGGTCCTGGCGTCGGCGCGGGCCTGCTGGAGCTCCATCAGCGCCACCAGACCGTGCGCCTCGGCCTCGTCGGGCACCAGTTCGGCCAGGGTCCTGCCCAACCGCAGCGCCTCCAGGCACAGCCCCGGGCGTATCAGCCCCTCCCCGGAGGTCGCCGCGTAACCCTCGTTGAAGACCAGGTAGACCACGCCGAGCACGGACGAGAGCCGTTCGGCGAGTTCGGCACCCTCGGGCAGGTCGAAGCCCACCCCCTGCTCGGCGAGCGTACGCTTGGCCGCCGTGATCTGCCGGGAGATGCGGGACTCCCCGGTGAGGAAGGCGCGGGCGATCTCCTGCGTGGTCAGCCCCGCGACCAGGCGGAGGGTCAGCGCGACCCGCTCCACGGGTGCCAGCACCGGGTGGCAGGTGACGAACAGCAGGCGCAGGACGTCGTCCCCGTCCGGCTCACCGCCGGAATCGGGTTCGGGCCCGCGCTCCATCCCGTGGGCGATCTGCTCGTGCTTGCGCTCCAGGCTCCGGGCACGGCGGATGCGGTCGACGGCCCGGCGTTTGGCGATCGCCATCAGCCAGGCACCGGGGTTGTCGGGAACCCCGGTCCCGGGCCACTGTTCGAGCGCGGCGACGAGGGCGTCCTGGGCCAGCTCCTCGGCGGCGCCCACGTCGTGCACCATCCGGGTGAGCCCGGCGACAATCCTCGCCGACTCCAGCTTCCAGACCGCGTCGACGGTGCGGTGGGCATCGGTCACGGGCACGATGACAGCACCGCCCCGGGGCGAACGCAAGTCGGGGCGGTGCCGGGGGCGGCGGGGCCCTCGCGCACGGGGGTGCGGGAGGGCCCGGGGCCGGTGCCCATCAGGTCAGGGACCGAAGACCTGCTGGATGACGCTCTCGCCGTCGCCGACGATGCGGCGGAAGCGGCGGGCGACCTCAAGTGCCTCCTCCCGGGAGCGGACCTCGACCAGGGCGAACCCGGCCACCGACTCCTTGGCCTCGGTGAACGGCCCGTCCGTCACCGTGATCTCGTCCCCGGTCGACGTCACCCGGAGGCCCCCGGGCTCCAGGCCCCCCGTCGCCAGCAGGACGCCCGAAGCGGTGAGCTCCTCCACGAACCTGGCCATCTCGGTGTGGAGGTTCTCGTCGGGGGTGTGGTCGGTGGGCCTGGTGGTCATCAGGTAGCGCATGCGGTCGTTTCCTCTTCGTGTTGTCCTGTGCTTCCGAAGAGACGTCGAACAGGGCGATGTGACAGGGAATGCCACCGTTCCCTGTCACATCACCGGTTCGACGTGTCAGCGAGAACCGAGGAACAACGCAGCGAGAGGCTCCACCATGACCGCCACCCGGGATACCGCGCCCACCGCCGGGCACACCAGCGCAAGCACCCGCCCGCTCCTCGGCGCGGCGATCGTCTCCGCCCCCCTCTGGGCTGCCGTCTCCCTGACGCAGGCCGCCACCCGCGAGGGGTTCGACCTGACCCGGCACCCCCTGAGCATGCTGAGCAACGGCGACCTCGGCTGGCTCCAGATCACCAACTTCGTGCTCGCCGGCCTCCTGACCGCCGCGGGAGCGGTCGGCCTGCGACGGGTCCTGCACGGCACCCCGGGAGGCACCTGGGCCCCCCGGCTGGTCCTGGTCCACGGTGCCGGGATGATCGCCGCGGGCGCGTTCGTCATGGACCCGGGCCACGGGTTCCCCTACGGCACCCCCTCAGGTGCCCCGGAGGCGCTCAGCTGGCACGGCTACGGCCACATGGCCGCCGGGACGATCGCCTTCACGGCGCTGATCGCCGCCTGCTACGTCCTGGGACACCACTTCTCCCGCACCGGGCACAGGGGCGCTGCCACAGCGTCCCGCGTCGCGGGCACCGCCCTGCTCGTCGGCAACGGCTGGGCGATGACCGGAGGCCAGTACGGATCACTGGCCCTGGCCGTGGGCGCCCTCACCGCGATGCTGTGGATCTCCGCGGTCGCCGCCCGATACCTGCGCACCACCTGACCCTTCCACACCGCCCCCGCAATCACCCCCGCCTGCCGCACCACGACCAAGGAGCCACCATGGCCCAGCACGACACCGTCGCCGACTACACCGCAGCCCTCCCCGACACCCAGCGGGCGATCACCGACGCCCTCCTGCCTATCGTCGAGAAGGTCCTGCCCGGGGCCGGCGCCCTCTGGCACGGACACCCCACCTGGAGCCTGGGCGCGAAGCCCGGCCAGTCCCCCGCCTGCTACGTCAAGGCCCACTCCTCGTACGTGACCCTCGGCTTCTGGCGGGGGCGGGCACTGACCGACCCGTCCGGCCGCCTGGAGCCCGGGGCGAGGGAGATGGCCCAGGTCAAGCTCCGGTCTCCCGAGGACGTCGACTCCGCGCTGTTCACCGACTGGCTCTCCCAGGCCCGCGACCTCGACGGGTGACGTGCCGGGCTCCGTCCCGTGCGCAGGCGGTCCACGGACCGGAGGCGGTGTCCCTCGGTCCCCCGGGCCCGGGAACCGCGGCTGCGGGAACCGGGTGCCGGTGGGCTATGATCGGCCGGTTCGGCGAACCGCCGGACCATCACGGGAAGCGGAGGAACACGTGGGCGAGGTGATCGAGTTGCGCGCCGGGGAGTTCCTGGCCCGCGTCGACCGCACCGGAGCGGGCCTGCAAGCGCTCACCTGGCGTGATCGCGACATCGTGTGGCCCTACGGGAACGACGGCCCCCGGGCCTTCCAGGGCCAGGTCCTGGCGCCGTGGCCGAACCGGGTGGACGCGGGCGTCTACCGGTTCGCCGGCACCGAGTACCAGCTGGAGGTCAACGACGCCGCCACGGGAACCGCCATCCACGGCCTGGTCCACGACCGCGAGTGGTCCGTCGAAACCGTGTCGGAGGAGTCCGCCACCCTGCGGCTGGACTTCGACGGCACGCCCGGCTTCCCCTTCCCGCTGGAACTCGTCCTCACCTACCGCCTGGCCGAGGACGGACTGACCCTCACCGCCGCGGCCCGCAACACCGGTGACTCCCCCGCCCCCTTCGGCCTGGGCTTTCACCCCTACCTCACCCTGGGCGAACCCCTGTCCGCGCTCACGGCGCGCGGCGACCTCGCCCTGGAGGTCACCGCGAGTACCCGGCAGCCCGTCGACGGCCGCCTCCTGCCCGTCGGCGAACCGGTCCCGGTGGACGGCGGAGCCCTCGACTTCCGCCCTCCGGGCACACAACTGGGCGACACGGTGCTGGACACCGCGTTCACCTCCCTGGTGCGCGACGGCGACGGGCGCGCGTGGGTGCGGGTCACCGGACCGGCGCACCGGGTGTCGGTGTGGTGCGACCGCAGCTTCGGCTGGTTGCAGACGTTCAGCTCCGACACCCTCGGCGGCGACGACCACCGCGCCTACCTGGCGGCGGAGCCGATGACCTGCCCCGCCGGCGCGCTGACCACCGGCACCGACCTGATCGTCCTGGCCCCGGGCGAGACCACCCGGCACACGTTCGGCATCACCGCCGAGGACCTCACCCGCGACTGACCCGGGGCGGGGCTCCGGGTCCTCCCGTCAGCCCCGGCCGGAGGGCTCCCCGCCCAACAGGCCGGTGAGCCGTTCCAGGTCCTCGGCCGTGTCGATGTCCTCCGGGCTCGCGATGTCGTCGCACGCCACAGCGGTGACCAGGTGCGAGTAGGCCCGCAGGAACGGGCGCGCCCCCACGTCGTGCACCGCCAGCCCGTACACGGTCGACCAGTACTCACGGCCCAGCATCACCGGGTTGCGCTGGTTGCCGTTGTACGTCGCCACGGCGGCACGGGCACCCTGGTCGTGGGCCTCCACCAGCCGGTGCACCGCCTCCGGGGTCACCAGGGGCTGGTCCGCCAGGGCGATCAGGACGGCGTCCACCGACTCGGGCAGGGCATCGATCCCGGCGCGCACCGAGGACCCCATCCCGCTCTCCCAGTCGGGGTTGTGCACGGTGTGCGCGTCGCGGACGACCGCGTCGGCGGCGCCCAGCACCACCAGGACCGGCGCGCACCCCCCGTCACCCAGGGTGCGCACCCCCCGGTCCACCAGACGTTCCCCGCCCACCTCGACCAGCGCCTTGGGGCGCCCCAGTCTGCTGCCGGAACCCGCCGCCAACAGGAGGCCGGCGACCCGGCCCGCCCGTTCCCTCTCCCTGTCCTGCGCGTCCCCAGTTCCCATGACGCGATGATGCCACGCGGGCAGGCCCGGGACGGGTCACCTGGCACAGCCGGTCGGGCGACCTCGCACACCGTCCCCGCCCCACCCTCGGTGACCAGGGACATCAGTACCCCGGCTGTTTCGGTTCACATGGAAGCGTGACCGAATCCGGCCGGAACCAGGGGGGTTTTCGGGCTGTCCCTGTGGATACGCCCACTGGTATCGCGCAACGCGCGCCCGCTCCCGCCCCACCGGGTCCGCACCAGTTCGGCCGCGATCGACACCGCCGTCTCCTCCGGGGTGCGCGCTCCCAGGTCCAGACCGATCGGCGAGTGCAACCGGCCCAGCGCCTCCTCCCCCACCCCGGCCTCCCGCAACCGCTGCACCCTGTCCTCGTGGGTGCGCCGCGATCCCATCGCACCGATGTACCCGGCGCGGGTCCCCAGGGCCGCTCTGAGCACGGGCACGTCGAACTTGGGGTCGTGGGTGAGCACGCACACGGCGGTGCGCTCGTCGATCTCGTGGGCGATCTCGTCCAGGAACACGTGCGGCCACTTCACCACCACCTCCTCGGCGGTGGGGAACCGCTTGGCCGTCGCGAACACCGGCCGGGCATCGCACACCGTCACCCGGTAGCCCAGGTAGGAGCCCAGGTCGGCCACGGCGGCCGCGAAGTCGATCGCCCCGAACACCAGCATGCGCGGAGCAGGCGCGAACGACTGGACGAACACCTCCAGCTCGTCACCGCGCCGCTGCCCGTCGGACCCGTAGCGCAGCAGGCCCGTGCTGCCCTGCGCGAGCATCCCGCGCACGTCGTCGTCCAGCGCGTCGGACAGCCGCCCCCCGGCCGGACCCAGATCGCCCTCGGCGTGCTCCGGCCAGACCACCCGGCGCCGCCCCACCCGACCCGCGTCCGAGGGGTCGGACACGATGGTCGCGACGGCGACCGGATGGTGGTCGCCGATGGCCCCGAGCACCGCGCCGAGCTGCCCGTAGGTGGCCCGGGTGACCGGCTCCACGAACATGTGCAGGGTTCCGCCGCAGGTCAGCCCGACGTTGAAGGCCTCCTCGTCGCTCACACCGTAGGTGCGGCGCACCGGGACACCCGTGCGGATGACCTCCAGGGCCTCCTCGTAGACGGCCCCCTCCACGCAACCGCCGGACACGCTCCCGACGACCTCACCGGAGGCGCTGACCAACATGGCGGCACCCGCGCCACGGGGTGCGCTCTTGTCGGTGTCGATGACCGTGGCCAGTGCGAACGCCTCACCTGAGACGTACATGTCGGACACCGCCGATCGGATGTCGCGCACGCGGCACCTCTTCCCTGTTCGGTCGAGTGGCTCTCAGTACCAAGCTATGTGCCCCACGCAACACGAAGGGAGTCCCCGTTCCGTCAAGAAACGAGGACTCCCGTTGGAGATACCTACGACCGGCCGGGCTCCTGTGCCTCGCCGCGATCGTGCAGCAGCGCCCGGAACTCCTCCAGGTTGCGGTGGGCGAGGTCCCCGTCTGCGCTCTGGATGCCCATCACCGCCAGGGAGGTCCCGTCGGACAGGTCCACCGAGGGCCAGGGCTCGCCGACCGGCATCCGGATGTCCACGACCTCCGCCCACGACAGCACGTGGGTGCGGATGCCGTTGACCACGGTCACGCCCCTCTCCGTGGCGACGAGCCGGGGCCGGGCGATCAGGTGCAGGCCGGCGGCGATCGCCATACCCAGCCCCACCAGCAGGAGCCGGTCCATGATCCGCCAGTCCCCCGGCAGGATCACGGCGAGCACCGCCATGGTGGCCACGATCAGCAGGCCCAGGCCGTAGGCGACCATCCGCACCGCCCGGGGCCGCCACGTCCTCGGCAGGACCGGCTGCTTCGACGCCTCGTCCACCGGCTGTTCCTTCGTCCGCACCGACTACTCCACCGTTCCACCAGACATGGCCGGGATCTCACCCCGTGCGCGCGACGCGATCCGGTCAGCGGCGCAGCCCCCGCAGGGCCACCGCCGCGTCCAGTGCGGCCAGCGCCGCCTCGGCACCCTTGTTCTCGATGCTGCCGGGCAGGCCGGCGCGGTCGCGCGCCTGCTCCAGGGTGTCACAGGTGAGCACGCCGTTGCCCACAGGGGTGGACTCGCGCAGGGCCGCCTCCGTGAGACCGTGCGTGACCGACTGGCACACGTAGTCGAAGTGCGGGGTACCGCCGCGGATGACCGCGCCCAGGGCGATCACCGCGTCGTGCTTGCGGGCCAGCTCCTGCGCGACCACGGGAAGCTCGACCGCTCCCGCGACCTCGACCACGACCGGGGCGGCCGCACCCGAGGCCTTCACGACGTCCTGGGCGTTGGCGAGCATCGGACCGACGATGGACGCGTTCCACCGGGTCACGACGATGCCCACCGAGAGCCCGGCGGCGTCCACCGCGTGCTGGTCGGGACGTCCTTCACCACTCATGAGGGTCTCCTGTGTGTGAGATGCGCTGCCGGGGCCGACGGGAGCCGGACCCCGGGGTTGTCGGCCGGGACCGGCGCCCCGCCGCGACGGCTGTGCGGACAGGCCGATCAGTCGCTGACGTCCGCCAGGTCGTGGCCCATACGGTCCCGCTTGGTACGCAGGTAGGCGATGTTGTCCTCCGTGACGAAGGACGGCATGCCGACCCGCTCCTTGACCCGGATGCCGTGGCGCTCCAGGCTCTCGACCTTGTCCGGGTTGTTCGACAGCAGGCGCACCGACCCCACACCCAGGTCGGTGAGGATGTGGGCCCCCGCACCGAACTCGCGGGCGTCGGCGGGCATCCCCAGTCTCAGGTTGGCGTCGACCGTGTCCGCGCCCCGGTCCTGGAGGCTGTAGGCACGCAGCTTGTGCAGGAGGCCGATCCCCCGGCCCTCGTGGCCGCCCAGGTAGACGACCACCCCGCGGCCCTCCGCGGCGATGTCGGCCATGGCCGCGTCCAGTTGGGCACCGCAGTCGCAACGGTAGGAGCCGAACGCGTCCCCCGTGAGGCACTCCGAGTGCAGGCGTGCCAGGACGTCGGTGCCCTCCCCCAGGTCTCCGAGGACCAGCGCGACGTGCTCGGCGCCGTCCACCGTCCCCTTGAAACCGACGGCACGCCACTCCCCGTGCTCGTTGGGCATGCGGGTCTCGACCATGCGGGTGACCAGGGGCGGGTGGGCCTCCTCCTCGGTGAGGGTCTCACCGAGTGCCACGCGGTGGGCGGCCAACTGCTCGACCGACACCAGCTTCAGGCCGTGTTCGTCGGCGAACTCCCGCAGCCGGGGCAGGCGGGCCATCGTGCCGTCGTCGTTGACCACCTCGGCGAGCACCCCCGCGGGGCGCAGCCCGGCCAGGCGGGCGAAGTCGACGGACGCCTCGGTGTGGCCGCGGCGGGCCAGGACACCGCCCGGACGGGCGCGCAGAGGCAGGATGTGGCCTGGGCGGACGAAGTCGACGGGACGGCTCTTCGCGGAGGCCAGCAGGCGCACGGTGAGCGCGCGGTCGGCGGCGGAGATGCCCGTGCTGACGCCCTCGCGGGCGTCGACGGTGACCGTGTACGCGGTGCGCAGGCTCTCCTCGTTGCGCGCGGTCATCAGCGGCAGGTCCAGGCGGTCGAGGTCCCCGCCCTCCAGGGGGACGCACACCACGCCGGAGGTGTGGCGGATCATGAACGCCAGCAGTTCGGGCGTGGCGAGTTCGGCGGCGAAGATGATGTCGCCCTCGTTCTCGCGGTCCTCGTCGTCCACCACCACGATGGCCCGACCGGCGGCGAACTCGGCGATGGCGTCCTCGATCGGGTCGAGAACCACGGCATCGCCCGCGTCGGAGGTGGACGGGGTGGCGTCGGTGACGGTCATTGCCGCTCCCTGAGGTGGATCGTGTGTGGGTGGTGTGGTGGTGACGGCCCGCGCCGGCGGGTCCGTCCCGCGGCGCCGTGCGCCGGCGGTCACTCCCGCGACCGGCTCGCGGCGACGGAGGCGATGCGCTCGACGTACTTGGCGACGACGTCCACCTCGATGTTCACGGTGGCGCCCGTGGGAAGGCCTCCCAGAGTGGTGGCCCTCAGGGTCTCGGGGATCAGGCTGACCTCGAAGAACTCCTCGGCCGCACCGGGCGCGCTGACCGCGGAGACGGTGAGGCTGGTCCCGTCGACCGTGATCGATCCCTTCTCGACCACGTACGGGGAGAGCTCCGCGGGCAGGCCGAAACGTAGAACGTCCCAGTTGTCACCGGGATTCCGGGAGAGCAGGCGGGCAGTGCCGTCGACGTGGCCCTGGACGATGTGGCCGCCGAGGCGGCCGTCGACGCGGGCGGCGCGTTCGAGGTTGACGGCGGAGCCGACGGAGAGGCCGCCCAGGGAGGAGCGGTCCAACGACTCCTTCATCACGTCGGCGGTGAAGGTGCCCTCGCCCCGGTGGACGACGGTCAGGCACACGCCGTTGACCGATATGGAGTCGCCGTGCCCGGCGTCGGCGCTGACCAGGGGGCCGCGCAGCGTCAGCAGCAGGGCCTCGCCCGTGGTGCCGGCGGGCTCGATGGAGACGACCTTGCCGAGTTCTTCCACGATTCCGGTGAACACGCCTGTGCATTCCCTTCGCCTTGACAGGCTCCGGGGCAGGGGTGTGGAACGGGTCCACGACAAGGCCGGGACTGGTCGCCGTGCGTCACGGGGAGCGACGGCGGACAGGCCGGCCCAACACGTACTGCCTCCCATCCGGACTTTCACCGTCGGTACCGGAATCACACCGGTTCAACCGGCCGATGGATTCGGCCGGGTCGCGGACTATAACCGCCGGTTCGGAATTACACCGACCCCGGAGCACGCGTTTGACTGTTGTCTCAACGTTTCGGATCTTAACGCGTCGGTAGCGGGGCGCATAGCTCGTGTGACCGGAATCATTTTCCGTCGTCGCGTGGGGAGCTGCCACCGAAGACTCCGCCGGAACGGCCGTGGCCCGCGCCGTCCCCCTCCCCCGCCGCACCACCGGCCGCCCCGGGGCCGGGGCGCCGGGCCAGACCGCTGCGGATGAACATCTCGGGGGCCCCGAAGGCGGCCCAGAAGGCGATCCCGGCGTAGGCGGCGAACATCACGACCGCCTCGGTGAGGCCTGTGAGGCCTCCGGCCACGACGTGGACCACCACCTGGACGACCACGATCCCGGAGATGCCGAGGGCGAAGCGGGCGACCCGGGAGGTCGGGCTCCCCTCGGCGCTGTACCAGCCGCGCCCGGCCAACAGGGTGAAGCCGGCGAGCCCGCCGAGCAGCGCGCCGGAGACGGTGAACAGACTGGTGAGCGTGTACCCGGCAGGGTCGGTCGGCGTCGCGCCGATCCACTCCGCCGGGACCGTCCAGTCGCCCCGCACCAGTGACTGCCACAGCGCCGCGACCAGGCAGGGGACGGCGGAGGCCGCGAGCGCGTAGCCGACCCACCGGGCGGTGTCCAGCCCCAGCCACCAGGCCACGATCCTGTCCTCCCAGCGCAGGGCGGCCCACAGGACGGCCCCGCCCAGCAGGAGCCCCACCAGCACGTCGCTGAAGTAGTGCACCCCCAGGTAGATCCGGGAGAGGCAGATCGCGGCGATGAGGGCGACGGCCGCCCAGACCAGGAGGCGGCGCCCCGACCTGAAGCCCAGGTAGCCCCAGAAGACGGTGGAGGCCTGGGCGTGCTGGGAGGGCATGCCGAAACTGGACCCGGACGAGTGCGCGGTGACCTGGGCGCTGTACCAGTAGGGGCGCGCGCCGTAGAAGACGGCCTTGCCCAGGTAGTTGACCACCCCGGACGCCGTCAGAACGACGAAGAGGCGGGCCCCGGCGCCGGGGTGCACGCACCAGAAGACGAGGGCGACCAAGGGGATCAGGACGAACTGCGAGCCCAGCTGGGTGACCGCCACCAGCGGAGGGGCCAACCAGTCACCCAGCCCCTGGATCCACCCGATGGCGGTGGACTCGGGCTCCCACAACACGTCCATGGCCGTGTGATCGGCCGTCCAAGCGTTCAACGCGCACTCCAGGTGTCCGCGCCTGGCAACGCGCTCACGCCGCGCCGCTCCCCCGGGCGCGCGTACGCGAAGGGGAAGACGGAGCCGCGACCAAGCGAAATCCTCGTCCTCGACTGACGACTACGGTCCGGAAGCATAGGGGGCGCGGCACCCTGTGACCAGCCGCACACGGGGCAGCGCCGGGATCGTTACGCGCGGCCGCCGCCGGACCGTGGCGGGCGGGGCCGGGGGCGCCCCCGGCCCGGTTCACTTCCCGCCGGTCGCCCCGACGGCGAGGGCGCGCAGGGACTCGACGGCCTTGGCGGGGTCCTGGGCTCCGTAGACGGCCGACCCGGCGACGAAGACGTCGGCTCCGGCCTCGGCCGCGCGCTCGATGGTCTCGGCGCTGACACCGCCGTCGACCTGGAGCCAGACGGAGGCCTCCCTGGTGTCGAGGATCTCGCGGGCCCGGCGGATCTTGGGCAGGACCACGTCGAGGAAGCTCTGGCCGCCGAAGCCGGGCTCGACGGTCATGAGCAGGAGCATGTCCATCTCGCCGACGATGTCGGCGTAGGGCTCGACGGGCTCGGCCGGGTTGAGGGCCAGCCCGGCGCGCGCGCCGAGGCGGCGGATCTCGCGCAGGGTGCGGACGGGGGCGCTCGCGGCCCGGGCGTGGACGGTGACGCTTCCCGCGCCCGCCTCGGCGTAGGCCGGGGCCCAGCGGTCGGGGTCCTCGATCATCAGGTGGCAGTCCAGCGGGGTGTCGGTCGCCTTGAGCAGGGACTCGACGACGGGCAGGCCGAGCGTGAGGTTGGGGACGAAGTGGCCGTCCATCACGTCGACGTGGAGCCAGTCGGCGGAGGGGGAGACCGCGGCGGCTTCGTCGGCGAGGTGCGCGAAGTCGGCGCTCAGGATGCTGGGTGAGATCTGGATTGCCACGCCAGCAGTGTAGCCAGGCGGCCCGGCGGTTTCGTCCGGGTGGGGGGTGGGAGCTGGGCGGATGCGCTGTACGGCGGGTCCTGTGTCCCTCCGCCTGGGGTCCCTTGGGGAGAACACACCCGGCACCGCTGGCTTTACGTTGTAGATTCACCCTCTCCCGGAGTGGGGGAAGAGGACTCCGAAAAGCCCGGCGTCGTCGGGCCCCGCGGGGGTACGCTCACCGCAGTCAGCCCCCAGCGACCGGAGGAACCCCATGGGCGACGGCACCGAGACCCGCCTGGGCACCGTCTGCGAGCACGCCGACCGGATCCGCGACCGACTCGCCGGGGTGGACGGCGGAGCCTCCCTCGTCGACGCCGTGACCGAGGCCGCGCTTGAGGGCCGGGGGGTGTCGGAGGCACTGGACGACCTGCACAGCGCCCTGGTGGCGCTGGGGGACGGCGCGGGGCTGCACGGCTACGCCGCGGGCGCCCACCGCGTGGGGGCCCTCGACCCCGTGCCCTCGGGCATCGGGCTGCCCAGACCCGCCTCCGCCCTGTACCGCTGCCCTCAGGGCAGGTGCTCCCGGACCTGGGAGCCGAACCCCGCCGAGGACCCTCCGACCTGTCTGGTCGGCGACCGTCCGCTCCGCGCCCCCCGGCGGGTGTAGGCCGTGGGCGGCCTCCTGACGGAGCTGGGAGCGAAACTCACCGAGCGGTGGGTGACCGCCCTCGCACTGCCCGGCGCCCTGTACCTGGCGGTCGCCGCCGCCGCGTACCTCCTCGGCTGGGACCGGGCCTGGGACGTGGGCCACCTGGTCGCGGAGATCACCCGCTGGGCCGAGGACCCGCGCGTGGACACCTTCGGCGGGCAGGCCGTGGTGTTCGCCGCGGTGTTCGCGGGGAGCTCCGCCGTCGGGCTGCTCGCCCAGGGGGCGGGGCGTCTGGTCGAGAACCTGTGGACGGCCGCCGACTGGCACCGGTGGCCGCCCCCGCTGCGCGGGTGGACCGGCCGGTGGGTGGAGTCGCGCCGTCGCAGGTGGGACCTGCGGCGCCGCGAGGTCGAGCGGGCCCGCGCCGCGGACGGGCGCGACGGGGAGGCGGCGTTCGCGTCCGCCTACGACCGGATGGCCCGGCTCTCCCCCGAGAGGCCCGAACGCCCCACCTGGACCGGGGACCGGATCGGGGCGGTGCGCACGCGCCTGGACCGCGACCACGACGCCGACCTCGCCGTCCTGTGGCCGCACCTGTGGCTGGTCCTGCCCGAGGAGGCCCGCCTGGAGGTCACCGAGGCCCGGGACGCGCTGTCACGCGCCACGGGTCTGGCCGCGTGGGCCCTGCTGTACCTGCCGCTGGCCGTGTGGTGGTACCCCGCCGTGCTCGTCTGCGCGGCCGTGGCCGCGCTCGCACGGGGTCGGACACGGGCCGCGACGGAGACCTACGCGACGCTGGTCGAGGCCTCCGTCCGCCTGCACGCGGTCGACCTGGCCGACCGCGTGGGGGTGCGCCACGAGGGACGGTTCGACCGGGGCCTGGGCGAACGGCTCACCCTCCGGCTCAGGGCCAGCATGCCCCCGCCGCCCGGCGAAGGGAGCACCCCCGCCGCCGCGGCGGACGGGCCGGGCCCTGACGGGGCGGCCCCCTGACGGCGGGGCGTGCCGGTGCCCGGGCGGGCGCCCGGGCCCGAGGGGGTCAGCCCCGCTCGGCCTTGCGGAACAGGGCCAGGAACATCCCGTCCGTTCCGTGGACGTGCGGCCAGAACTGGACGTAGTCGCCGTCCGGACCCGCGGCCAGGTCCGGCACCCCGTCCAGGTAGTCGGCCGCGCGCAGCAACGCCAGGTCGTCCCGCTCCGCGAGGACCCGTCGGACGATCCCGTCGGTCTCGTCCAGGTGCGGAGAGCACGTCACGTACGCCACGACCCCGCCGGGGCGGACGGCGTCTGCGGCGCTGACGAGCAGGTCGTGCTGGAGCGGCGCCAGTTCGGCCGCGGAGTTCTCGGTACGGCGCCAACGCGACTCCGGGCGGCGCCGCAGCGCCCCCAGTCCGGTGCACGGCGCGTCCACCAGGACACGGTCGAACACCCCCGGCCGCCAGGCGGGCCTGGTGCCGTCGGCCGCCACCACGCGTCCGGCGTCGCGCGGGGCGCGGCGTACGGCCGTGGCGACCAGCCCCGCACGGGCGGGCTGCACCTCGGACGCGAGCAGGCGTGCCCCGCGCTGTCCGGCGAGGGAGGCCAGCAGACCGGCCTTGCCGCCCGGGCCGGCGCACATGTCCAGCCACAGCGCGTCGTCGCCGTGCACGTCGACCCTGCTCAGGGCGAGGGCGACCAGCTGGCTGGCCTCGTCCTGCACCGCGGCGCGATTCTGGCGGACCTCGCGGATCGCCGCCGGGTCCCCCTGGGGCAGGTAGGCGGCGAAGGGCGAGTAGCGCCCCTCCTCCGCGCCCGCGGCCACCAGGTCCTCGACCGTCGAGCGGCCGGGCTTGGCCACGAGCGTCACCCGGGGCCGCTCGTTGTGGGCGGCCAGAAGGCTCTCGGTGCGGACCAGTCCGGTGGAGGACCGCTCCCCCAGGGCGCGGGCCAGCTCCTTGACCACCCAGCGCGGGTGGCTGCGCACGACCGACAGGTAACCGCTGGGGTCGCGCTCGCGGTCAGGGGCCACCACGGCGGCCCATTCGTCCAGGTCGCGGGCCGACACCTTGCGCAGGACGGCGTTGACGAACCGCCCCCGGTGGTGGCCCACCACCCGGCGGGCCAGGTCGACGGTGGCGCTGACCGCGGCGTGCGGCGGGATCTTCGTGGACAGGAGCTGGTGGGCTCCCAGCCGCAGCACCGGCAGCGCGTCGGAGTCCACGGAGGAGAGTGTGCGGTCGACACACGCCTCCAGGATGGCGTCGTAGGTGCCCTGGAGCCGCAGCGTGCCGTAGGTCAGCTCGGTGGCCAGGGCGGCGTCGCGTCCGCTGATACCCCGCTCGGTGAGCAGGGCGGGCAGCAGGAGGTTGGCGTAGGCGTCGCGCTGTTCGACGGCGTGCAGCACGTCGTAGGCGACCCTTCGGGCGGGGTCACGGGGCGCGGGTGGTCCCGACGCGCCCTGCCCACCGCCCTGGACGGGCTTTCCACCCCTGCGGGGCCGGCGGTACGGGGATCGGGACTGCTCGCTCAACTGTGCTGCCTCAACAAACCGGGAACGGGGGCCTGGCGGGCGGCCGTTCGGCCCGCCAGGTCGAGACTACGGCAGCTCACGCGCCCAGTCGGTCATCTTCGGTGGGACGCACGCCACGTGCCCAGTCCACCGCGGCCATGGCGCGCTTGCCCTGGGGCTGTACCTCACCCAGGGCGACGGGGTGGGTGCTGGTGCCGACGAGGACGCGCTTCTTGTCCGCGTGGAGCTGCCCGGGGTCGAGGTCGGGGGTGTCGGCGTCCGTCACGGGGGTGACGGGGCCGACCTTGAGGCGGGTGCCGCGGAAGGTCGTCCAGGCGCCCGGGGCGGGAGTGCAGGCGCGGGCCACCCTGTCCACGCGCAGGGCCGGGTGCGTGAAGTCGAGTTCGGCGTCCAGAGCGGTGAGCTTGGCCGCGTAGGACAGCCCGTCGGGCTGCTGCTCGACCGGTTCGAGCTGCCCGGACGCGATGCCGTCGATGGTGCGCTTGAGGAGTTCGGCGCCGGAGACGGCCAACCGCCCGAGGAGCTCTCCGCTGGTGTCGGAGGGGCGCACGGTCTCGGTCAGGGTCCCGTAGACGGGCCCGGCGTCGAGCTCCTTGACGATCTGGAAGGTGGACGCGCCGGTGACGTCGTCGCCGTGCAGCACCGCGTGCTGGACGGGGGCGGCGCCGCGCCAGGCGGGCAGCAGGGAGAAGTGCAGGTTCACCCAGCCGTGGCGGGGCACGTCCAGGGCGGACTGGGGCAGCAGCGCACCGTAGGCGACCACGGGGCAGCAGTCGGGGGCGATCTGCGCGAGGCGTTCCAGGAACTCGGGGTCGCCCGCCTTGGCGGGTTTGAGGACCTCGATGCCCTCGGCCTCGGCCACCTCGCCGACCGGGCTCGCGGCGATCCGGCGGCCCCGCCCGGCACGGGCGTCGGGCCGGGTGAGGACCGCCGCGACCTCGTGTTCGGAGCCGAGCAGCGCGCGGAGCGAGGGCACCGCCACCTCCGGTGTTCCGGCAAAGACGAGCTTCATGATCGGATCCCCCTCCGCTGCGCGTACGGGACACTGTTCTACCAGTCGTGGAGGGGGTTCCCGTCGCGCGGGAGCGGCGGTGTCGGACGGTTCTGGTAGACCAGGGGTGATGACAGCGCAGTCCGACCAACCCAGCGACGCCCTCTTCGACCTGTCGGAGCTGGTGGACCCCAGAGCCGCCGCCAAGGCCAGGGCCAGGGAGGCGTCCCGCCCGGAACCGAGGAAACCGGCCGGGCGGTTGTCGGTCGCGCGCGTCGTCGTGGACACCCCGCTCCCCCACCTGGACCGCCTCTTCGACTACCGGGTCCCCGCCGACCTGGACGAGGCCGCCGTTCCCGGCTGCCGGGTGAAGGTGGTCTTCCACCACCGGCTGCTGGGCGGGTTCATCGCGGAGCGGGTGGATCGCTCGGAGTTCCCCGGTCGGCTCGCCTACCTGTCCGAGGTGGTCTCCTCCGAGCCCGTCCTCACCCCGGAGGTCCTGGACCTGGCCCGTGCCGTGGCCGACCGGTACGCGGGCACCCTGAACGACGTGGTCAGGCTCGCCGTCCCGCCGCGCCGGGCTCGGGTGGAGCGGGAGACCGACCGTGCGCCAAAGGCCCGGGAGACGGGCGGGGAGGACCCGGAGGAGACCGGCTCCGGGGAGCCGCCCGGGGACCCCGACGCCGCGCCCCCCGGGGAGGCCGGCCCCCCGGAGGCGGAGGACGGTGGGGCCGCGGCCCCGGATGTCGGCCCCGGCCCCTGGGAGGCCTACCCGGAGGGGCCCGCCTTCGTGGGTGCCCTGCGCGAGGGGCGTGCGCCCCGCGCGGTGTGGAACGCCCTTCCCGGCACCGACTGGGCGGACGCGGTCGCCGTGGCCGCCGAGGCGGCCCTGGCCGCGGGGCACGGCACGGTGGTGGTGCTCCCCAACAGCCGCGACGTCCAGGCGGTGGACGCGGCGATGGCCCGCCGCCTGGGCGAGGGGCGGCACGTCGCGCTGCCCGCCGACCTCGGCCCGACCCCGCGCTACCGGCGCTGGCTGTCGCTGCTGCGAGGAGGGGTCCGGGTCGTGGTGGGGACCCGCACCGCGATCTTCGCCCCTGTCCGCGACCTCGGGCTGGTCGTGCTCTGGGACGACGGCGACGACGTGCACACGGACCCGCACACCCCCTACCCGCACGCCCGGACCGTGCTGGCCATGCGGGCCCACCGGACCGGGGCGGGGGTCCTGTTCGGCGGACACACCCGCACCACCGACGCCCAACTTCTGGTCGAGTCCGGGTGGGCACACCCCCTGGTCGCCGACCGGGCGACGCTGCGCAGCCGGGCCCCGGTCGTCAAGGCCGCCGGTGACGACCGCGAGCTCGCCCGGGACGAGGCGGCCCGTACGGCCCGCATGCCGAGCCTGGCCCTCAAGTCGGCGCGGGAGGCGGCCAGGACGGGGCCGGTGCTGTTCCAGGTGCCGCGCCGGGGCTACCTCAACACCCTGGCCTGCGCGGGCTGCCGCGAACCCGCGCGCTGTGACGGCTGCCGGGGGCCGCTCGCGATCCGCGAGGCGAACGCCCTGCCCTCCTGCGGTTGGTGCGGACGGGTGGCCGGACAGTGGGTGTGCCCCGACTGCGGGGCGACCCGGATGCGCGCCGTGGTGGTGGGCGCCCGCCGGACCGCCGAGGAGCTGGGCCGGGCCTTTCCCTCACTGACCGTGCGCACGTCCGGGCGCGACGAGGTGCTGCCGGAGGTCCCGGACAAGCCCTCCCTGGTGGTGGCCACGCCCGGGGCCGAACCGGTGGTCAAGGGCGGCGGATACGCGGCGGCGGTGCTGCTCGACGGCTGGGCACTGCTGAACAGGGCCGATCTGCGGGCCTCGGAGGAGACGCTGCGCCGCTGGTTCAACGCCGCCGCCCTGGTGCGGCCGGGCGGCACCGTGGTGGTCTCGGCCGACGTGTCGCTGCCGGTGGTGCAGGCCCTGGTCAGGTGGGATCCGGGCGGGTTCGCCGAACGCGAGCTGGCCGAACGCAGGGAGCTGGGCTTTCCCCCCGCCGTGTCCATGGCGTCGATCACCGGGGCCCCGGACCACGTGCGCGAGCTCCTCGCCCAGGTGGACCTGCCCGAGGGCGCCGAACTGCTCGGACCGGTGCCGGTGGGCGGGGAGCGCGGGCCGGGCTCCGAGAGCCCGCCGCCGACGGAGCGCGCCCTGCTGCGGGTGCCCCGCGACGGGGTGGGCGCGCTGGCCCGCTCGTTGAAGGCCGCCGCCTCGGCCCGCAGCGCGCGCGGGGACGAGCACCTGGCGCAGGTACGGGTGGACCCGCTGCACGTGGTCTGACCACCGATCGGACGACCGGGCACGCTCGGGTCGCCGGGTTCAGCCCCGGGTGGGTTCGGCGCGGTAGAGGTCGCGCAGCAGCGCGATCTCGGCGCCGTGGTGGATGATCTCCCGGTTGACGTGCAGTACGAGCGCGACCGTTGGGAAGCCCGCCCACTGCGGTGCCTCGGTGCCTCTCACCGGCGCGGCCAGCCCGTCGTCGTCGAGGGCCTGGATGTGCTCGGACCAGACCTCGTAGGCGTGGCGCAGCCGCTGCTTGGCCTCGGCCACGCCTCCGGGCCAGTTGATGCTCTCCCGGGTGTAGGTGCGGTCGCCGAAGTGCCAGTTGGTGCGGGTCTCCAGGACGTCCACGACGAGGTGTCCGAGCCGCCAGGCGATCGTGGTCACGGGCGGCGGCTCGGGCTCGGGGTACGCCGAGTCCGGCTGGTAGCGCCCGTCCGACCCCTGGCGCACGGTCCAGGCCCCGGGGGCGGGCAGCCAGTGGTACTCGGCGTCGGTCAGTCCCTCCAGCCGTGGCCAGAGCGAGTACTCCCAGTAGAACTGGACCTGCGCCAGAACCTCACCCGTCCAGTTCACCGCCATCGGCGGGTCCCCCTTCCGTTCCCGGGCGCACGGCCCAACCCTGCCAGGGTTCCGGTCCCCCGGTCGGACACGTCCTCGTCCGGATACGGCCACCATCGCAGATCGGCCACTCCCGGTTCAACAGGGAGGAAGGGGTGGAAGGCCCGCTCGACCACGGTTCTGGGGGCGGGGGAGGCGAGCGCGAGGTAGCCGCCGCCGCGCATGAGGGTGTGAAGGCCCCCGATGCCCCCGGGTGGGTCGTCGGCGGTGAAGGGCCGGGTCATCAGAACGGCGACGGGCTCGTCGAAGTCGACGAGCCCGGAGGTTCCCAGACGGCGCAGGAGCCCGGCGGTACCGGAGCCGTCTCCGGAGAGGACGGCCGCACCGGCGGTGGGGAGCATGCCCGCCGCCCCGTGCGGGACCAGGTGGACGACGGTGGCGTCGGGGTCGCAGGCGTGTACGCGCTCGGCCGTACCCGGCACGGGACACCCCCAGTCGACGAACTGGCGGACACCGGCGTCGACGCGCAGGTAGTCGATGACCCGTCCGAGGAAGGCCTGGTGCAGGCGGGTGTGCTCGCTCTGCCCGGGGGCGGCGGGTCCGCCCGCGCGCGGGGCGAGGCTGACCACACGCGACCGCCGTCCGGGGATCTGCACCGGTTCCCGTTGTCGGAACACGGCCGCGAGCGGACCTGCCTCGGGCCCTCGGACGTCCGTCACGATCACGCTCCCCCAGCCGGTTCGCTCGTGGGAGGCAGGACGCGCCGCGGAGCGGACCGGTCGGGTCCGTCGCCGCCGCGCCATGCCGTCAGGGCCTGATGCTACAGGCTGAGAAAGTGATTCCCGGCACACCATGGAGTGAAATGTGCCTTGTTGTACTCTTTGTTGTCCGGTGCGTAGCAAGGTTCCGGATCCTCCGCCAAGACCCGCCCCGCACGCTCCGGCGCCCTGTGCGGGAGGGTGCGGAGCGCCGCGCCCGGCGCCGCTCCGCCTCACCTTTGGCCGCACGGCCGCCCGCTCAGCGACGCGACGGGTCCGTGGTCAGCCTCCTCGCGGGCACCGCCACACACAGCCAGGCGACCACCGACACACTGAGTACCGTCACCGGCACCAGCCAGAACGGTCCCGCCGGGAACGGCCTCCCGAGCAGGCCCACCCCCACGCAGAACAGCGGGAACAGGACGGCCAGGAGTCCGGCGGCGTTGGCGCCGAGAGCGATCATCGCGGCCTCCCTGCGCAGCACCGACCGGGTCTGGCCCGGCGTCATCCCGATCGCCCGCAGCGCGTCCACCTCGCCCTGCCGTTGCAGGGTCTGGGCGGACAGCCGGTTGGCGACGGACAGCACCATGTAGCCGACCAGCGCCAACAGGACGACGAGGTTGAGGACGGCGTTCGCGTCCAGCCCCCGGCCGCCCTCCTGCGCGGCACCCGCCTCCTCGACCCCGACCCCGGGGTAGTCCGCGGCCGCCGCCTCCAGAACACGGCGCGCCTCGTCCTCCTGCCCCGGTGCGGCCAGTACCAGGAGGCGGGCGTCGACGTCGCCCGTGACGTGGCCCCGGGCCAGGTCCGACGGGAGGGTGACCCACCCGTAGCCCAGGTCCCTGCGGTACACGGCGACCACCTCGGCGCTGATGCGTGCGCCGTCACCGGCCCGGAACGTGAACGTCTCCCCCAGCCCGGTGCCGAAGTAGCGCGCCGCCGAGACGCTCACCGCGACCGTCTCCCCGGTCAGCCGCCCCAGGTCCCCCTCGACCACGTCCAGGTCCAGGACCCGATCGGCCCCCGGTCCGACGACCTGCGCGGTCGCCTCCAGGTACGTCGTCTCGGGGTCCTCCCCCGGCAGGTCCATGTCGAGGCTTCCGGTGCCCACCACCGCGGTCGGCGTGGACGTGACGGCCTCCTCCACCGCCGGTGAACGGCGGACCTCCTCGGCCAGGCCCGAGGGGACGCCGCCCAGGCCCGGTGCGGACACCACGAGGTCGGCCCGTTCCCCCGCCGCGCGCTGGGCGTCGCCCGCCGCCGACAGGGAGGTCTGCGCGTAGCTCTGCCCCAGGGTGAAGGCCACCGTCATGGCCAGGGCGCTCGCCGCGCCGGCCACCCGGACGGAGTGCCCGTGGAGGTTCTGCACGGCGAGCCAGGTCAGCGGCGAGACCCGGGAGGGCAGCCGACGGGCGGCGAACCCGCTCACCCGGCGGACCAGGGCCGGACCGGCCAGGGCCAGGCCGATCGCGGCCACCAGTGAGGCCAGGGCCGCACCGGCCACCGCCTCGGTGGCGTCCGTGACCAGCGCGGGGACCGACACGGCCGTCGACGCCGCCAGGAGGACGGCCCCCGACCAGGTGCGTACACGGCCGGGGGCGCGCGGTTCGGCGACGGACTCGGCCAGGGCGTCGACGGGGGCCGCCCCCGCGATGCGGCGGGTCGCTCCCCTGCAGGCCAGCCACACCGCGAGGAGGGTCAGGGCCGCGGCGGCCAGTCCGGGTACCGGCCCGAGCACGGCGGGCAGGCCCTCGGGCATCATGCCCGTGGCGACGAGTCCCCGGAGCGCGCCGTCGCCCAGCAGGTAGCCCGCGGCGATCCCGAAGGGCAGGGTCAGGGCCGTGACGAGCATGTTGGGGAGCGCCACGAGGCGGCGGATCTGGAGCGGGGTGGCGCCGACCGCGCGAAGGAGGGCGAGGTCCCGGCGCTGCGCTGCGACGGACACCGACAGCGCACCGGCGACCGTGAAACCGATGACGAGCAGGATGATGCCGCTGAGCGAACCGGCCATCGCGACCAGCATCGACCGCGCGGACGCCACCCCCGGCGACTCCGCGTCACCGCGCCGGTCGCCGCTGAGGGCGACGAGGTCGTGTTCGGCGAACACGGCGCTCGCCTCCACCGCGGAGCGGAGCTCGGCGGCGGTGACGCCCTCCGCGGCGTGCAGGCCGACCAGGTCGACGGTGCCAGCACGGGGACCGTCGGAGCGTCCGGCCAGGTCGGCGGCGGTGGCGTCGTCCACGAGGATCGAGGGCGCCGCGGTGTCCAGGATCCCGGTCAGGCGGTACGCGGACACCTGCCCTCCGGCCACGAGGCGGACCTCGCCGCCGACCACGGCCCCCGCCGCCTCCGCCGCGGCCCGGTCGAGCACCACCTCGCCGGGGCCGCGCGGGGGCTCGCCGGTCAGCGCACCCCCTCCCGGCAGGGAGGCCGAGGCCCACCCGTGCCCGGCGGTGCGCGGATCGGCACCGGCCACGGGCCCGTCCTCGCCCAGGACCGCGGCCTGGAAACCCACGTCGCCGACGGCCAGGCCGACCTCGGGCAGCGCGGCCAGCCCGGCCACCACCGCCTCGGGGACGGGCGCGCGTTCGGGAAGGGCGATGTCGAGGTCCTCCGGCACGTCCAGGTTCTGGGGCGCCGCGACCACGACGTCCGTGCCCGCGAGGCGGTCGGCCGGGACGACGGAGCGGACGCCGGTGTCGGCGACGACCCCGCCGACCGTGACGAGTGCGGAGCCCCCCAGGACCGCGACGGCGACGGCGGCAAGGGAGGCGGCGCGGCCCCGGGCCAGCTTCAGGGACAGGGGCCGGCTGCTCCCGCGGCGCGGGGCCGGGCCGGGGCGGGGCCCGGTGTCCGGGTGCGCGACGGGCGCTGCGGGTGCGGTGGCGCTCATCGGCCCGTCCCCAGGGAGGCGAGGCGGCCGGCGAGGTCCGCGGCGGCGGGTGCGTGCAGGAGGTCCACGACGCGGCCCGAGGCCATGACGGCCGTGTCGTGGGCGCGGGCCGCGGCGGCGGGGTCGTGGGTGACCATGACGACGGTCTGTCCCAGGTCGTCCACGATCTCCCGGAGCAGGGACAGCGTCTGGTCGGCGGTGGCTCCGTCGAGGGCGCCGGTGGGCTCGTCCGCGAAGACGATGTCCGGCCGGGCGGCGAGCGCGCGCACGATGGCGACCCGCTGCTGCTGCCCCCCGGACAGCTCAGGGGGCCGGTGTCCCAGGCGGTCGGCCACGCCCACCCGTCGGACGAGTTCGTCGACCCAGGCGGCGTCCGGCCGTACCCCGGCCAGGCGCAGGGGAAGGGTGATGTTGTCCTCCGCGGTGAGGGTGGGGACCAGGTTGTAGGACTGGAAGACGAACCCCACGTGGTCGCGGCGGAAGACGGTCAGGTCCGGTTCCCGGAGCCCGCTGATGTCCTTCCCGCCGATCTCGACGGTGCCGGAGGTGACGCGGTCCAGGCCGGAGGCGCAGTTGAGCAGGGTGCTCTTGCCGGAGCCCGAGGGCCCCATCACGGCGAGGAAGGTTCCTCTGGGGACGCTGAGGGAGACCCCGTCCAGGGCGGACACGTGGCCGTCACCGTCGGTGTAGGTGCGGTGGACCGCGGTGAGGGCGACCGCGGCGGCGGGACCGCGTGGGGTTCCCGCGGCGGGGGGCCGACCGGCCGAAGCGGTGCTCGTGGGGGTGCGGAAAGGTGCGGGCATGGCGAATCCTCGCGGGTGAGCGTCAGGGAACGACGTGGCCTCCCGTCGGGCCGTCCACGTCCCTGCCGACACTACGGAGCGCGATCCCGGCGAACCATGCTGTGGGCTGTTCGATGGAAGCTACAGCCAGCACCACCATCCCGGGCCCCGGCCGGTCCCCGGCGCAGCGCGCCCCGGTGACCGGTGCGGTCACCGGGGCGTCCGCCGGCGGGTGCCCTCCCCGGGTCAGAGCACGTTGCGCGGGTCCGGGACCGGGGCCAGGCGGCCGTCGCAGTCCGCGTACTCCCAGCCCGGCCCGTGGGCGACCAGGTCGGCGACCGCGCCGACGAGCCGGTCCACGTGCTCCACGGTGGTGCCCACTCCCAGACTCGCCCGCACGGCCTGGGTGTGGCCTTCCGGCAGCAGGTGCCGGGTGAGCGGGTGGGCGCAGAACAGGCCGTCCCTCACCCCGATGCCGTGCTCGGCGGACAGGGCGGCGGCCAGCAGGTCGGCGGGCAACCCGTCCACCGTGAACGAGACGATGCCGACCCTGGGGTGTTCGTCGCCCCACAGGGTCAGCTCGGTGACGCCCCCGATGCCGGCCAGCCCGGCGCGCAGCCGCTCAAGCAGCGCGGACTCGCGGATGTGCAGGAGTTCCTGTGTGGCCGGTGTGAGGGTGTCGCAGGCGGCGGCCAGCGCCACGGCGCCGAGAACGTTGGGGCTGCCCGCCTCGTGCCGCGCGGGGAGGTCGTTCCACACCACGTCGTGCTCGGTGACCAGTCGGGTGGCCCCGCCACCGGACAGGTACGGGGTGGCCTCGCGCAGCCAGTCGGCGCGTCCGGCCAGCACCCCCGAGCCGAAGGGCGCGTAGAGCTTGTGCGCGGACAGCGCCACGTAGTCGGCGCCGGTCGCCTCCAGGCTGAACGGCAGGTGCGGCACGTACTGGGCGGCGTCCACGACCACGCGGGCGCCCTCGGCGTGCGCGGCGGCCACCAGCTCCGTCACCGGCCAGATCTCACCGGTGACGTTGGACGCGGCGGTCACGCACAGGAGCCTGGGGCCCTCGGGGGCCTCCCGCAGAGCTGTGCGGGCCGCCTCGACGGCCGCCTCGGCGGTGGGGGGCAGCGGCAGACGGACCACGGTCCCGGCGCTGGCGGCGGGGTGCTCCCAGGGCAGGAGCGCGGCGTGGTGCTCGGTCTCGAACACGACCACCGTGCAGCCCTCGGGCACCGAGCGG
Organism: Nocardiopsis sp. NPDC058631; assembly: GCF_042716955.1. Taxonomy (NCBI): domain Bacteria; kingdom Bacillati; phylum Actinomycetota; class Actinomycetes; order Streptosporangiales; family Nocardiopsidaceae; genus Nocardiopsis; species Nocardiopsis sp. NPDC058631. The sequence goes on from NZ_JBHXQY010000056.1 coordinate 25,049, forward strand.
GCCAGGAGGTTGAGGGCGTCGGTGGTGCCGCGCACGAACACCACCGCGTCCGCGGGTTCGGAGCGGGCGCCGAGGAACCGGGCGACGCTGCGCCGGGCCCGCTCGTAGGCGTCGGTGCTCACCTGCGAGTGGTGGCCCGCGCCCCGGTGCACGCTCGCGTAGTAGGGCAGCGCGTCGGACAGGGCGTCCGCGACCGGGGACAGGCAGGGGGCGCTGGCGGCGTAGTCGAAGTTCGCGTACTCGACGCGCTCGCCGGTGACCAGGGGGACGCCCTCGTCCGAGGCGACGACCGTGCACTCGGCGGTGTCGTCGGAAGGGCGGCCCGAGGGGCCGGCCGTAGCGGCGGAACGGAACGAACGCGCGGTGTGGATGGGGCTGACAACGGTCATGAAGCACCTCTTCTGTGGGTCGTGGGACCCACAGGAGTGCCGTCACGGCTACGCCACAGGGGTCCGCGCTTGTCTGACACGGATGTGTCGGGACCTGGTCCTCACCCGGGGCACCCCACCGCGGAAGGAGGGTTGCCGACCAGCAAGCCGGGGCTGAACGCTGGTACTCGTGACCTGGGAGGCAGATTAACACACGCGCAGCGGGCGGACCAGCCGGACCCTTGTCCGGCCAGGAGCACGCACCGGCGGGCCCGCCGCGCGGCCGGGAGCGGCCACCGGTAGGGGAGGCCGGCCCGGCGCGGTACGGACGGTCGCCCCGGGAGTGCGCCGGGCGGTTCGGCCACGCCCCGCTTGACAGCCGCCGATCCGGTCGGGCCATACTTGGGGTGCCTGCCCTCACGCCGCCGGTGCCCGGTTTCCCCCGGCCACCCTCCAGGCGCGAGACTCCAGAGCGTTGGAGTTTTCGCATGCCCGCGAGCGAGAGGTGTGTCCGTTGCACGGCGACGACCGTATCCAGCAGGTTCTCCGCAACCCCAGGGTTGTCCTCATCTCCGGCTACGCCCGTCTTCCCGACTCGGTGGCGAGCCATTCCCAGTACCAGCGGCTCGGGGTGGTCCTGGCCGTGGACACCGTGGACGGCCGCATCGTCGCCGCGGACACCACCCTGCTCACCGACCTGGGCAAGGACTTCTTCCGCGCCCTGGTCGAGGGCGCCTCGGTCACCGAGGACATCGCCGAGCTGGTCCAACGGGTACAGACGCGGTACGCGGGCCAGTCCGGTGCCGCGCTGACCACGGCCCTGCGCCGCTGCCTGGAGTCCTACTACCAGCTGTGGGAGGGCGACCAGCTGCCCGGCGGCCCCGACGCCAAGGAGTGACACCCCTCGTGACCGACACCCCGTCCACCTCCGGACCCCGCGACGGCGCCCACGGGCCCGGCGCGGGCCCGGCCGCCCCGCTGCCCCTCGCGGGGGTACGCGTCGCCGACCTCTCCCGCGTGCTCGCGGGACCGTACGCGACCATGCTCCTCGCCGACATGGGAGCGGAGGTGGTCAAGGTCGAGCAGCCCGGACGCGGCGACGACACGCGCGCGTGGGGCCCGCCCTGGGCCGGCGCCGCCGACGGCGGGGACGGCCCCGGCGAGGCGGCGTACTTCCTGTCGGTGAACCGCAACAAGCGCAGCCTGGCCGTGGACCTGAAGGACCCCGACGGCCTGGCCGCCGTACAGGAGCTGTGCGCGTCCTCCGACGTGGTCGTCCAGAACTTCCGGCCCGGTGTGATCGACCGGCTCGGCCTCGGCTACGAGGCGGTGAGCGCGCTCAACCCGGCCGTCGTGTACTGCTCGGTGAGCGGCTTCGGCCCGGAGCACGAACCGGCCACCCGCCCCGGGTTCGACATCGTCGTGCAGGCCGAGAGCGGCCTGATGGCGACCACCGGCCCGGCCGACGGCCCGGCCAGCAAGGTGGGGGTCGCCCTCACCGACGTGCTGACCGGCCTCAACGCCGCCGTCGGGATCCTGGGTGCTCTGATGAGGGCCCGTGCGACCGGTCGCGGCGAGAACGTCAGTACGTCGCTGATCAACTCCACCCTGTCCGGTCTGGTCAACCTCACCCAGCAGGCACTCGTGACGGGGGCCGAACCGGCCCGCGTCGGCAACGCCCACACCACGATCGTCCCCTACCAGGTCTTCCCGACCGCCGACGCGGAGATCGTGGTCGCCGCCGGGAACGACGCCCTGTACCAGCGGCTGTGCCGGGCCGTCGACCGTCTCGACCTGGCCGAGGACCCGCGCTACGCCACCAACCCGGGGCGGGTGGCCCACCGGGACGAACTGGTGGGCGAGCTCTCCGGCGTCCTGCGCGCCGAACCGGCCGACCACTGGATGGACCTGCTGGTCGGGGCGGGCGTCCCGGTCGGGCGGGTCCGGGGCGTACTGGACGCGCTGCGCACCGCCGACGCCAACGGCGACGACGTCCTGCGCACCGTGGAGCACCCCACGGCCGGACTCCTCGAACAGGTCCGGGCGGGGTTCCGCCTGGAGAGCGCTCCCCCGCCGCTCACGGCACCGCCGCTGCTGGGACAGCACTCCCGCCAGATCCTCACCGAACTCGGCGTGGACGGGGCACGCGTGGACGCGATGGTCGCACGCGGCGCCGTCCAACAGCCCGACCCCGGGCCGCCGGCCGCGCGCTGACCCGACCGCCCGCGGCCCCCACATCCCGCACCGGGCCGCACCCGTCCGACCGCACCACGAAGGGACACCCACCCATGAGCGACTCCCGCAAGGCCGCCGCCCCGGACCCGCACGACTTCCTGGCCCTGGACGCCGAACTGTCCGACACCGAGCGGGACGTCCGCGACGCCGTGCGCGGCTTCGCCGGTCGCGAACTGCTGCCGAACGTGGCCGAGTGGTTCGACGCGGGCACCCTGCCGGACCCGCGCGGGCTGGCCAAGGCCTTCGGAGACCTGGGCCTCCTGGGCATGCACCTGGAGGGGTACGGCTGCGGCGGCTCCAGCGCCGTGGCCTACGGGCTGGCCTGCCGCGAGTTGGAGGCCGTCGACTCGGGCCTGCGCAGTTTCGTGTCCGTGCAGGGTTCGCTGGCCATGGCCGCCATCCACAAGTTCGGCTCCGAGGAGCACAGGACGACGTGGCTGCCGAGGATGGCGGCCGGCGACGCGATCGGCTGCTTCGGGCTGACCGAACCCGACTCCGGCTCCGACCCCGGCTCCATGCGCACCCGTGCCCGCCGGGACGGTTCGGACTGGGTGCTCGACGGCACCAAGATGTGGATCACCAACGGGTCGGTCGCCGACGTGGCCGTGGTGTGGGCCGCCACCGAGGACGGCGTCCGCGGGTTCGTGGTGCCCACCGGCACCCCCGGGTTCTCGGCCAACGTCATCCACAGGAAGCTGTCGCTGCGCGCGTCCATCACCTCCGAACTGGTCCTGGAGGGGGTGCGCCTGCCCGCCGACGCGCTGCTCCCCGCGTCGAAGGGCCTGGGGTCGCCCCTGTCCTGTCTGAACGAGGCCCGCTACGGCATCGTGTGGGGTGTCGTCGGCGCCGCGCGCGCCTGCTACGAGGCGGCCCGGGAGTACGCGATGACCCGCGAGCAGTTCGGACAGCCCATCGGCGGGTTCCAGCTCACCCAGCGCAAGCTCGCCGACATGGTCGTGGACGTCAACCACGCGGGTATGACGGCGCTCCGGATCGGCCGGTTGAAGGACGAGGGGGACTGCCACCACAACCACGTGAGCTTCGGCAAGTTCGCGAACGTGGCGGCGGCCCAGCGGGTGGCGCGCACCGCCCGCGGCGTCCACGGTGCGAACGGCATCACCCTGGAGTACCCGGTGATGCGTCACATGGTGAACCTGGAGACGGTCGCCACCTACGAGGGCACCGAGGAGATCCACGCGCTCAGCATCGGGCAGGCTGTGACCGGGATCTCCGCGTTCCGTTGAGGGGCGCCGAGGCTGCCGGACGGGGAGGGCGCTACGGCCGCGGAACCGCGGTCGCGGCCCTCCACCGGTGTCGTCGACCGCCCGGACCCACCACAATGGGGAGCATCCGACCGAGGGAGTTGCCGAGATGGTGAACGAACCGACGAAGCGGTTCGAGATGACGCGGGTACGGCGGGTCGCCAACGCCTTCGTCAGCGGCCTGGTCAAGTACGGCCTGGGTACGCCCGCCACCCACCTGCTGACCACGCGCGGGCGCAAGTCGGGCTTCCTGCGCAGCGTCCCGCTCGACGTGCTGGACAGCGAACGGGGCAGGTTCCTGGTCTCCCCGTACGGTGAGGTCGACTGGGTGCGCAACCTCCGCAAGGACGGGTTCGCGACCCTGCGGCAGGGGGGCTGGATCGAGCTGGTGAGCGTGCGTGAAATCGGGGCCGAGGAGGCCGGTCCCCTGCTCAGGGAGTACGTCAACCACCCGCGGGCCGCCGTGGTGGGACCGTACTTCGAAGCGCCTCCGGACGCCCCGGACGAGGCGTTCGCCGCCGAGGCCGACCGGCACCCGGTCTTCGAGATCGTGCGTTCCACCACGATCCGGATCTGACACCGGACGACGGAGAAGGAGGAGGCCCCGCCCGCCCCGCGAGGGAACGGCCGGGGCCTCCTCGCGGTCGGTGCCGGTCTCCGGCTCCGCGGGCGGGCGGCCCTGGAGGACGCGGCCCGATGTGCGAGGTTCGGCCCGGTGGTGCTTCACGAGCGCAGAGGCGCAGCGAGAGGCGGCCCGGTGGACACGAGCCCGCAAGAACGCACAGGACACGACCTCGTTGCACTGGCCAGAAACGTTGCAGGAATGACGTGATGGGCTCTGACCTCGATGATCTGGAGGTCAGGCGGCAGGCCGAGGAGGTCGATCAGCCTGCCGCGTGACATAGAAGCGTCACGGCGGCGGACAGGCGGGTCCGCGGACCCTGCCGGCCACCAACCTAGTTGCGGACCCTGTAGACGTCGTAGACGCCGTCCACGCCGCGGACGGCGCGGAGCACGCTGCCCAGGTGGGCCGGGTCCGCCATCTCGAAGGTGAACCGGCTCTGGGCGACCCGGTCCCGGCTGGTCTGGACGGTCGCGGACAGGATGTTGACGTGCTGGTCCGAGAGCACCCGGGTGATGTCGGACAGCAGGCGGGACCGGTCCAGGGCCTCCACGTGCAGGGCCACCAGGAACATCGAGTCGTCGGTGGGCGACCAGTCCACCTTGACCATGCGCTCGGTGTCCAGGGTCGCCGCGTTCACGCAGTCCTCGCGGTGCACGGACACTCCGTTGCCGCGGGTGACGAAGCCGATGATCTCGTCACCGGGGACCGGCGTACAGCACTTGGACAGGCGTGCCCACACGTCGGCGTCGCCCTCCACGACCACACCGGGGTTCCCGGACTGGCGCTGGCGGGGCGCCTTGGTGGGCAGGGACGACTCCGCGATGTCCTCGGTGTGGCTCTCCAGCCCGCCCATCGAGTCGACGAGCTTGCTCACCACGCTCTGCGCACTGACCTGGTGCTCGCCCACGGCCGCGTAGAGGGAGTCCACGTCCGGATAGCGCAGGTCGCCGGCCAGGGCGATGAGCGCCTCACCGCTGAACAGGCGCTTGACCGGAAGCTCCTGCTTGCGCATGACCTTGGCGATCTCGTCCTTGCCCTGGTCGATCGCCGCCTCGCGGCGCTCCTTGGTGAACCAGTGCCTGATCTTGTTGCGGGCGCGGGCGCTCTTGACGAAGTTCAGCCAGTCGCGGCTGGGTCCGGCGTCGGGGGTCTTGGAGGTGAGGATCTCGACGGTCTCACCGTTGTGCAGCTCGTTCTCCAGCGGCACCAGGCGGCCGTTGATCCTGGCGCCGACGGTGCGGTGGCCGACCTCGGTGTGGACCGCGTAGGCGAAGTCGACGGCGGTGGCCCCCTGCGGGAGGGGGATGACGTCGCCGTCGGGGGTGAAGACGAACACCTCCTGCACCGACAGGTCGAACCGCAGCGACTCCAGGAACTCGCCCGGGTCCTTGGTCTCCTGCTGCCAGTCGATGAGCTGGCGCAGCCACTGCATGTCCGTGCTGCCCTTGGCCCTGGCCTCGGGACCGCTGTTGCGGTCCTCCTTGTACTTCCAGTGCGCGGCGATGCCGTACTCGGCCCGGCGGTGCATCGCCCTGGTGCGGATCTGGAGCTCGACCGGGTTGCCCGAGGGCCCTATGACCGTCGTGTGCAGCGACTGGTACATGTTGAACTTGGGCATCGCGATGTAGTCCTTGAACCGCCCGGGCACCGGGTTCCACCGGGCGTGGATGGTTCCCAGGGCCGCGTAGCAGTCGCGGACGCTGTCCACCAGGACCCGCACGGCGATGAGGTCGTAGATCTCGTCGAAGCCGCAGTCGCGGGCGATCATCTTCTGGTAGATGGAGTAGTAGTGCTTGGGGCGTCCGCGCACGGTCGCCTTGAGCTTGGACTCGCGCAGGTCGTCCGAGACCGCCTCGATGACCTCCTGGAGGTAGACGTCGCGCCGGGGGGCGCGCTCGGACACCAGGCGGGCGATCTCGTCGAAGCGCTTGGGGTAGAGGGTGGCGAACGCCAGGTCCTCCAGCTCCCACTTGATGGTGTTCATGCCCAGCCGGTGGGCCAGCGGGGCGAAGATCTCCAGGGTTTCGCGGGCCTTCTTCTCCCTCTTCGTCTTGGACGGCAGGTAGCGCAGGGTGCGCATGTTGTGCAGCCGGTCGCACAGTTTGATGACCAGGACGCGGATGTCGCGGGCCATCGCCACGACCATCTTGCGGACCGTCTCGGCCTGGGTGGCCTCGCCGTACTTGACCTTGTCGAGCTTGGTGACACCGTCGACGAGCTCGGCGATCTCGTCGCCGAAGTCGGCGCGCAGCTCGTCCAGCGAGTACTCGGTGTCCTCGACGGTGTCGTGCAGCAGGGCTGCGGCGAGGGTGGCCTCCTGCATGCCCAGTTCGGCGAGGATCGTGGCGACCGCGAGCGGGTGGGTGATGTAGGGGTCACCGCTCTTGCGCTTCTGCTCGCGGTGGTGGTGGGCCGCCACCTCGTAGGCTCGCTCGATCAGCCGCACGTCCACCTTGGGATGGGTGGCCCGCACGGTCTTGATCAGTGGTTCGAGCACCGGGTTCATCGTCACTCCCCGCTGGGCACCGAGTCGGGCGAGCCTTCTGCGTACTCGCACGGTGGAGGGTGTCCCGGAGGGGGACGGCTGCCCCGGCCCCTCCCCGAAGACATCGGAGGGCGCCGCTCCGGTCGCGGCGCCCTCCGGGCGGTCCTGCTGTGGTCTTGCGTCCGCGGCCGGCACGCTGGTGCCGTCCGCGTGCTCTCCCGGCACGGCGGGCCGCCGCGGCTCGCTCGCGGATACGGCCCCGGTCGAAACCACTTCGTTTGGCATGCCTACCTCCCGCGGATTCGCCCGGGTCGCGCGGGCGCCGTCAGCGCCGCCCGCCTCCACCGGTGCACGTGCGTGTCATCAGGGCCAGCCGTGACATGGTCGCCGCGGTACCTCTCCCGCCAGTCTAGTGTTCGGTCGTAGACCCCACCCCACCAGGTACGACAGCGAGTGACTCAGGTCACCGGGTGTGTCACACCCCGCGGTGGAGTACGTCAACGATGACGAACCGCCGCGCATTCCCTGGGGACGGCGCCGGATCCGGCGCGAGTCGGGGTCAGACCGAGAGGAGGGCGTGCAACTCCACGTCGGGCAACTTCCCGCGCCCGTGGAGCGCTGAGAGCTCCATCAGGACGGAGAATCCCACGACCGTACCACCCGCCTTGCGGACGAGGTCCACCGCGGCCCTGCCGGTGCCGCCGGTCGCGAGGACGTCGTCGACGATGAGCACGCGGCTGCCCGGGGTGATCGCGTCGGCGTGGACCTCGACGGTCGCGGTGCCGTACTCCAGATCATAGGACTGGCCGATGGTGTCCGAGGGCAGTTTTCCCGCTTTGCGGGCGGGGACGAATCCCGCGCCCAACTCCATGGCGACCGGGGCCCCGAAGATGAAACCGCGTGCCTCCAGTCCGACCACGTGGTCCACACCGGCGTCGCGGTAGGGGGCGCAGAGCCCGTCCACGGCGGCCGCGAAGGCCTCCCTGTGGTTGAGCAGCGGCGTGATGTCCTTGAACAGGATGCCGGCGTGCGGGAAGTCCGGGATGTCGCGGATATAGGCCTTGATGAGCTCGGGGCTCGGCGCGCCGTCCGCGGTCGCGGTGTCGTGGGGCATGTGCGGTGGGACCTTCTGCTGTGGTGTCGGAGCTGTGGCGTCGGGGCCGGACACGGCGGTACCGGCCCCGGAAGGGGGCCGGTACCGAAGTCTGGGGACCCCGCCGGGGCCTGCGGCCGTCAGCCCTTGGGCTTGTCGTCGTCGCCGAAGTCGGGACGGTCCTCGACAGGGGTGTCGTCGGCGGCGGGGGTGATGACCTCACCGACGCCGGCCTTGAGCATGCGGATGCGCGTGCCGGGCGCGATCTCCAGCAGGACGTCCTGCTCGTGGATCTCGACGATGGTCGCGAAGATGCCCGCCTTGGTCATCACCTCGACGCCGGGGGCCAGAGCGCTCTGCATCTGCGTCTCCTGCTGGCGGCGCTTCTGGTTCGGGCGCCAGAACAGCAGCCAGAAGACCAGGATGATCATCAGGAACGGGAACAGCATACCGAGAAGCCCGCCCGTGGGCTCTCCTTCGGCGGCGAGATGGTAAAGGCCCTGCACGGGGGCGTCCTTCCTGACGTTTCGTCATGTGGCCCGCGGGTGCCGTTTGGGGCACCTCGGCGGCCACCTTCTTCGTGTCGCCCGAACCGGGTGACGGTCCGGACCACATCCGGCACGTACAACGCGCCGGGCGGCCAACTCGTTCCGCCGGTGTCGAACAACACGTACGGAGTCCTGTCCCCGTATCGGCTGATTCCTCCCAGCTTACGTGGCGCCGGTCACCAATCCCCCACCGGCCGAGATCGGAGTGTTAACGGTTCAGCCCCGTTTCACGTACGCGGAACCCATTGTGCCCGGACCGGCGCCCGCTGTCAGCCCACCCCGTCAGGAGGTACCGGCCCGATGGCCGGTCAGGGCGTTCCCGTCCCGGCCGAACCCGGCGCGGCGCCGCCGGGGGCAGCGGCCCCGTTGGCCGTTCCCACGGCGGTGGCGCCGGCGGTCGCCGCGCCGAACGCGGCGTCCGGCGGCGGCGTCAGGCCCATGTGCGCCCAGGCCTGCGGGGTGGCGACCCGGCCGCGCGGGGTGCGTGCCAGGAAACCGGACCGGACCAGGAACGGCTCGGCGACGACCTCCACGGTCTCCGCCTCCTCCCCCACCGACACCGCGAGGGTGGAGAGGCCGACCGGGCCACCGCGGAAGCGGTTCATCAGGACGTCGAGGATGGCGCGGTCCAGCCGGTCCAGGCCGAGTTCGTCGACCTCGTACAGTTCGAGCGCGGCGCGGGCGGTCCGCAGCGACAGGTGCCCGTCGCCCCGCACCTCGGCGTAGTCGCGCACCCGGCGCAGCAGCCGGTTGGCGATACGGGGTGTTCCGCGCGAGCGCCCGGCGATCTCCCGGGCCGCGTCCTCCGCCATGGGCGCGCCGAGCAGCCCGGCGGACCGGTGCAGGATCAGCTCCAGCTCCTCGGGGGTGTAGAAGTCCATGTGCGCGGTGAACCCGAACCGGTCGCGCAGCGGGGCGGGCAGCATGCCCGCCCGGGTGGTGGCCCCGACCAGGGTGAACGGGGCGATCTCCAGGGGGATCGCCGTGGCACCGGGCCCCTTGCCGACCACGACGTCGACCCGGTAGTCCTCCATCGCCACGTAGAGCATCTCCTCGGCGGGGCGGGCCATCCGGTGGATCTCGTCCAGGAACAGCACCTCGCCCTCCTGGAGGGTGGAGAGGACGGCGGCCAGGTCGCCGGAGCGCTCGATGGCCGGGCCGGAGGTGATGCGCAGCGGGGCGCCCATCTCGGTGGCGATGATCATGGCCAGTGTGGTCTTGCCCAGTCCGGGTCCGCCGGACATGAGGATGTGGTCCGGGGCCCGGTTGCGCCTGCGGGCGCTGTCCAGGACCAGGGAGAGCTGTTCGCGCACCCGTTGCTGTCCGACGAACTCGTCCAGGGCGCGGGGACGCAGGGCTCCCTCGACCTGGCGGTCGTCCAGGCTGGCGTCGGAGGAGACCGCCTCGCGCTCGTACGCGGCGGCCTCGTACGCCTCGTGGGGCTCGTACGGTTCGTGCATGGGGTCCATCCCTCCCTCCTAGGCGCGGCTGAGCCTGCGCAGAGCGGTACGCAGCAGGACGGCGACGTCCGTGGTCCCCTCCGACTCGGCGGTGACGGCGGCCGCGGCGGCCTCGGCGTCCTTGGCCGACCAGCCGAGGTTGACGAGGCCGGAGACGACCTGGCCGCGCCGGGCGGCGTCGGAGGCGCCCGCGGGTGCCGCGCCCTCGGCGGGCGGCAGCGTTCCGTCGGTGAGGATCGGTGATTCGAGCTTGCCCGCCAGCTCCAGCACGATGCGCTGGGCGCCCTTCTTGCCGATGCCCGGCACGCGGGTCAGAGCGGCGGTGTCCTCGGTGGCCACGGCCTGGCGCAGGCCGGCCGGGCTGTGGACGGAGAGGATGGCCAGGGCCAGGCGCGGACCGACCCCGGAGGCCGTCTGCACCCGCTCGAACAGGTGCCTCTCGTCGTCGTCGGCGAACCCGAACAGGGTCAGGGAGTCCTCGCGCACGATGAGGCTGGTGGCGACGGTGCCGGTCTCGCCGACGTGCAGCCGGGACAGTGCGGAGGGGGTGCACTGGACGGTCATGCCGACCCCGCCGACATCGATCACGGCGCTGCCGGCGCCGCGTGCGGCCACCCGGCCGGTGAGGAACGCGATCATCTCGTGCGGGCACCGGGGGCGGTGCCCTTCTCCTTCCTGGAGGCGGGGAACTAGCGGCCGCGGGTGCGGCGGGCGAGTTCCACCTTGCGGGCGAAGTCCTGTGCGGCCTGTGCGACGCGGGCCTGGGCCCCGCCGCGCCAGATGTGGCAGATGGCCAGGGCCACGGCGTCCGCCGCGTCCGCGGGCCTGGGGGGCCCGTCGAGTCCGAGGATACGCGCCACCATGGTGCCGACCTGTGCCTTGTCGGCGCGACCGCTGCCGGTGATGGCGGCCTTGGCCTCGCTCGGGGTGTGCAGCGCCACGGGCAGGCCCCGGCGCGCGGCGCACACCAGGGCGATGCCGCTGGCCTGGGCGGTCCCCATGACCGTGCTGAGGTTGTGCTGGGCGAAGACCCGCTCGACGGCGACCGCGTCCGGCTGGAAGCGGTCCAGCCACTCCTCGATCCCGCGTTCGATGCCGACGAGCCGCTGGGGCAGCGCGGTGTCGGGACTGGTGCGGATGGCGTCGGCACCGAGCAGGGTGAGCGGTTTGCCGATGGCGCCCTCGACGACACCGACGCCGCACCGGGTCAGCCCCGGGTCGATCCCCAACACTCGCACTCCGCACACCCTTGCCTTCGAACACGTTGTCGAACGTTCGTTCGCACCATGCTAGCGGCGGGCAGCGACGCCCGGTTCCGGCCCGACCGGGCGTGTCGCCGCCCTCGCCGCGACCCCGGGGCGACGCCCCGTACCGGTGCCAGGGAGGCGAGGGGACGGAAAAAGGGGTGGACGGTGGCCGGGCCGCGTGCTAAGTTCATCTCAGATAGAGAAAAACTCATGTTGAGAAAAACAAGGAACCGCACGTGAACGACGACAGGACGCCACCGCACGACGGGCCGGAGAGCCGGTTCCTCGCCGGCTACGACCCCCACGCCTTCGCCCCCGCGGCGGTCACGGTCGACGTCGTCGCCCTCACGATCCGCCCGGAGGCCGGCCCCGGCCAGGACGGCGCGCGAAGGGCCGGGACCCCCCACGTCCTGCTGACCCGGCGCGGCGCGCACCCCCAGCGCGGCTGGTGGGCCCTGCCCGGCGGGTTCGTCCGGGCGGAGGACGGGCCGGACGGCCCCGCCGACCCCGACCTGCCCGACGCCGCCCTGCGCGTGCTGTCCGAGAAGACCCGGCTGCCCACCGAACTGCACCTGGAGCAGCTGGGCACCTACGGCGCCCGGGGGCGTGACCCCCGCATGCGCGTGTTCTCCGTGGCCCACATGCTCCTGGCCCCCGACCTGCCCGACCCCGACAGCGGCCGCGACACCGAGGAGGCCGCCTGGGTCCCGTGGAGCGGGCTCGGCCTCGGCGAGGACACCCGCGCCGACCGCGACCTCGCCTTCGACCACGGGCGGATCCTCGACGACGCGGTCGAACGCGCCCGCTCCAAGCTGGAGTACACCGCCCTGGCCACCGCGTTCCTGCCGCCCGCCTTCACCATCACCGCGCTGCGGGAGGTCTACCAGGCGGTGTGGGGGCGCACCCTGCACGCCGCCAACTTCCACCGCAAGATCCTCGCCACCCCCGGGTTCGTGGAGGACACCGGAGAACTCGCCGAACACGGCGGCCCCGGCGGCGGACGCCGGGCCCGCCTGTACCGGGCCGGGGGCGCCGCGCTCCTGCACCCTCCCCTGCTGAGGAGCACCCAGTGACCGGGGCGCGACGACCGCACCGGCAAACCACACCGCCGCGCACCGGAACGGAGGACCCGATGAGCACCGGAGAGCACGACACCGCCGCGTTCGACGCGGCTCTGCGCACCGTCACCCTGGCCGAGGACCCCGTGGCGCTGTTCGGCCCCCTGCCGACCGGCGGCGCAGACGTCCCCCGGGCCGCCACCGCCGAGTACCGGCGCCTGGCCCGCCTCGTCCACCCCGACCCGGCGCCCGGGGGACGCCGCACCGAAGCCGCGTCGGCCTTCACCCGGCTCACCGGGCTGTGGAGCCTGTACAGGGACATGGTCGCCGGGGACCTGGGCTTCGACGACCTCACCCTCGTCACCCGCACACGCGGCTACCGCGTCGCGGCCGGGCGCATGGCCCGGGGCGACGTCGCCGACCTGTACCCGGTGCGCTACCGCAAGGGGACGTGGCACGACGCCGTGCTCAAACTCCCCCGGTCCCAGCGCGACAACGACCTGATGGAGGCCGAGGCGACCGCCCTGCGCCGCGTGCGGGAGAAGGGCCACGAGCGCTACCGGGCGTTCGTCCCCGCACTGGTGGAGTCGTTCAAGCACCGCGACGCCGCGACCGGCGTGGAGCGACACGCGAACGTCCTGGGGCGGCTGCACGGGTTCCACACGCTCGCCGACGTGCGCCGCGCGTACCCGCAGGGGATCGACCCGCGCGACGCGGCGTGGATGTGGCGGCGGCTGCTGGTGGCCGTCGCCAACGCGGCGCGGGCCGGGGTCGTGCACGGCGCGGTCGTGCCCGAGCACGTGCTGATCCACCCCGCCGAGCACGGGCTGGTGCTGGTCGACTGGTGCTACTCGGTGACCGCGCACACGCCGCGCACCGCACCCCACATCCCGGCGATGGTGCCGGGCCGTGAGGACCTCTATCCGCCCGAGGTGGCCGCACGCCGCCCGGCCCTTCCCCAGACCGACATCTACATGGCCACCCGGTGCATCGAGTTCGTCTCCGGTGGCCGCCTGCCCCGTGAGCTGCGTTCCTTCGCCCGCGGCTGCACCCTGCCCGCGCCAGAACGGCGGCCCCGCGACGGGTTCGCCCTGCTCTGTGAACTCGATGACGTGCTGGAGCGCCTCTTCGGCCCGCGCCGGTTCCGCCCGTTCCACATGCCGGAACCGGATCCCCCCACCGCACCAGCTTTCTAGACCACCGGCCGCCCGCACCGGACGGCCGCGCCCCGACCCGCCACCCCTCCGAAGGAGACCACCCATGGGAAACAGCAACTGGTCCACCGACGCCTACCACGCGCGCCAGGCCTACAACTCCTCCGTCGGATCCAGCAGCTTCGGCTACACCGACGACGTGCTCTCGTCCGCCCCCCGCAACACGTGGAAGACCCACCCGAGCCTGAACCCCAAGGACGCCGGCGTCCGCGAGAGCCGCGACTCCGACGAGCACCCCAACTCACTCGCCATCTCCGTGCTGTTCGACGTCACCGGCTCCATGGGCACCGTGCCGCGCGTCCTCCAGACCAAGCTGCCCGACCTGTTCGGGCTGCTGCTGCGCAAGGGGTACGTGGAGGACCCGCAGATCCTGTTCGGCGGGATCGGCGACGCCACCTGTGACCGTGCGCCGCTCCAGATCGGCCAGTTCGAGTCCGGGAACGAACTGGAGGACGACCTGGGCAACATCCTGTTGGAGGGCGGCGGGGGCGGCCAGGCCACCGAGTCCTACGAGCTGGCCATGTACTTCATGGCGCGGCACACCTCGATGGACTGCCTGGAGAAGCGGGGACGGCGCGGCTACCTGTTCATCATCGGAGACGAGATGGCCTATGCGGCGGTCAAGGAGCGCGAGGTGCGCGACGTGATCGGCGACGACGTCACCGAGAACATCCCGTTCCCGCGGATCCTCGCCGAGCTGCGGCGCAGCTTCGAGGTCTTCTTCATCATGCCGACGGGCAGCCACTACTACAACGACACGAGGGTCCGGGGGTTCTGGGACACCCACCTGGGCCAGAACGTGATCTACCTGGACGACCTCGAAGCGGTGTCGGAGACCATCGCCGTCACCGTGGGGCTGGCGGAGGAGGCCATCGACCTGGAGGAGGGGCTGTCGGACCTGGCCGAGGCCGGTTCGAACGCCGGGGACGCGGTCGGCAAGGCGCTGCGCCCCCTCTCCTTCGCACGCGGCGCGGTGGTGGTCGCGCCGACCCCCGGCGGCCTCGCCGACGGAACGGCCACGGGCGGGGTGAACCGGCTGTGACGGGGGCTCCGCCGCGGTGGTCCGACGGGAACGCCGTCGTCGTGGACCTGGGGTTCGGCGACGCGGGCAAGGGCGTGACGGTGGACCTGCTGTGCGCGCGGCGGCGCTTCGGTGCCGTCGTCCGCGCCAACGGGGGCGCGCAGGCGGCGCACAACGTCGTCACCCCCGACGGTCGCCACCACACGTTCGCCCAGTTCGGGGCGGGGACCCTCGCCCCGGACGGGCCGGTTCCCACGCACCTGTCGCGGTTGGTGGTCGTGGACCCGTTCGCGCTGGCCGCCGAGGCCCAGCACCTCGCGGAACTCGGGGTCCCCGATCCGTTCTCCCTGGTCACGGTGGACCGGCGGGCGCTGGTCAGCACCCCCTGGCACCGGGCCGCCAACCAGGTGCGGGAGCGGGCGCGCGGCGCCGACCGGCACGGCTCCTGCGGGATGGGCGTGGGCGAGGCCATGGCCTACGCCCTGGCCCGCCCCGAGGACGCGCCGACCGCCGGCGACTGCGAGCACCCGGAGCGGCTGCGCCGCAAACTGCGCCGGCTGGCCGACCACCTCTCCGCCGTGCGGAGGGAGGCCGCCCGCCCGGGCGGGGCGCCGGAGGAGGCCGGGCCGGACACGGACCCGGACGTCGAGGAGTGCGTGCGGGCGTACCAGGCGTTCGCCCGGCGGGTACGGCTGGTGGACGAGGGGTACCTTCCCTCGCTGCTGGCCCGCGCCCCCGTGGTGTTCGAGGGCGCGCAGGGCGTGCTGCTGGACGAGTGGCACGGGTTCCACCCCTACACCACGTGGTCGACCACGACCACGGCCAACCCGTTCGCGCTCCTGGCCGAGGCCGGGCGGGCAGGTGACGCGCGCCGGATCGGCGTGGTGCGCACCTTCACCACCCGTCACGGCGCGGGACCGCTGGTGGCGGAGGACCCGGAGCTGGGGGCTCGGCTCGTGGAGCGGCACAACGGCACGCACCCCTGGCAGGGCGCGTTCAGGGTGGGCCACCTCGACCTCGTCGCGCACCGGTACGCGCTCGCTGCCACGGGCGGCGTGGACTCGCTGGTGGTCACACACGCCGACGCTCCCGCCCGCGCCGGGGACCGGCTGCGCTGGTGCACCGCCTACACGGCCCCGGACGGGAGCCCCGTGGAGCCCTCCCCCGGCGACGCGCCCGCGCCGGACCACCCCGCCCTCCGGTCTCCCGGCGGACGCCCCGGCCTCCAGGAGGCCGGACGCGCCGCGGACCACCTGGCACGGCAGGAGCGTCTCACCCGCGCCCTGGAGTCCGCGCGGCCGGTCCTGTCGGCCGCCCCCGCCGCACCGGCACCAGCGATCGCCGACGCGCTCGGCCTTCCGCTGGAAGCGGTCTTCTCCGGCCCCACCCGGACCGACGCCCGCGTCCCGGACCGGGTGGGGGCCGTGTCGCACCGGAGCCGGGGAGAGGGCCCGGGTTAGCGTTGCGCCGTGGCTTCCATCTCCGACCCCCGGGTCCGCGACTTCCTGCTCCAGGGCACCCGCACGGGCAAGCTCGCCTACGTCGCCTCCGACGGCCGCCCCCTGGCGGCGCCGGTGTGGTTCACGGTCGAGGGCGACGAGGTCGTCTTCAACACCGGCAGGGACACGGCCAAGGGGCGGGCCCTCGCCCGCGACCCCCGTGTGACGCTGGTCGTGGACCTGGAGGAGGCGCCGTTCGGGTTCGTCCAGGTCCAGGGCGAGGCATCGGTGTCCGAGGACCCCGGCGAACTCGTCCGGACCGCGACGGTGATCGCCCGGCGCTACATGGGCCCCGACAAGGCGGAGGAGTTCGGCCGGCGCAACGGCACCCCCGGCGAACTCGTGGTGCGCGTGCGCCCCACCAAGGTGCTCGCCGCCTTCGACATGACCGGCTGAGGGCCCGGCGCCGCGCCCAGCCGAGCGCGTGGGCGACGAAGGCCGCCGCAGCGGTGGTGAGGGGGCCGCGCCTGCTGATCAGCGCCACGTCCAGGTGGCCGGTGGGAACCAGATCCAGGACCAGCGCGCCCGCCGGTTCGGCGAGCGCGGCCCTCGGGGCGGTCAGGCCGCGCCGGGGGTCACAGCCCGGGAGCACGCGGTGGGCGGGGTCTGCCCCGCTCCCGCACCTTGTCCGGAAGTGACAGCGGGAGCACCACGCCTTGTCGATGACGGACAACCCTCCGGGCCGGACGAGAGGGCAGTCTGGGGAACGAGCACACGGACGAGGGGGGTACGGGGATGGCGGGCAGGGGACGCGGCGGCGCGGCGCGGAGGGTTCCGGCCGGCGGCACGTCGAGGCGTTCGCAGGGGCGGCCCCCGTCCACCTGACGAGGGGACGCCACCGGGCCCCGTGTGGGTACCGCCGCAGCGGTGGTTCCGCCACCGCCCTCCCACGCCGGCCCCGGACCCTCCTGTCCGGCCCGCGCCCCGACCACTGGAACCCAAGGCCCGGGGCCAGGCCGTTTCCCGTGTCCCGGCGCACCCCGGACGGCTCCCGCACGTCCGGGTCCCCGTGTGCGCCGTCGGTTCCGCCCGAAGGTGAGAGATGTCGACCCGGTTCCCGGCACACGTGCGCGTGTACCGTTCCAGATCAGGCGAGGCCGCCGTGCGCTCGTGGTGTGAGAGGGAGCTGGCCGCCTGCCCGGGGCTGCGCCCGTTGCCCGGGATCGTGGCGGACGGCCGCAGCACCCGGGTCCACGTGCTCGACGGCGGGCCCGGTGTACCGGTCCTGGTCCTGCCCGGAGCGGGCCTCAGCTCGGCGACCCTCACCGGCACCGCCCGGCTGCTGGCCCGGGACCGCACGGTGATCCTCGCCGACCTTCCCGGGGAACCGGGGCTGAGCTGCCCGCTCCGCCCTCTCGGGGGGCGGGCCGCCGCCTACGGCGCGTGGCTCGACGCCCTGCTGCCCCAGGTCACGGACCGTCCGGTGGTCCTGCTCGGGCACGCGCTCGGCGCGGCCGCCGTGGTCTCGTCCCTGCCGTCCCCGCTGGTGGACCGCCTCCTGCTGGTCAACCCGGCAGGTCTGGCCGCCCCGGTGAGGGACCCCGGGCGCCTGCGCGCGACGTGGGCGTGGCAGCTCTCCCCCGGTGGGGCCGCGAGTGCCCGGCTCCTGCGTGCGTGGGGCGGCCCCGCCGGGCCGGGACCGCTCGCGGAGTGGATGACGCTGGTGGGCCGGCACTGCCGGACGGTGACGGTGCCCGGGCTGCTGCGGGGCGAGGAGTACCGCGACTGGCGCGGGGTCCCGGTGACCGTCGCGACGGGGTCCCGCGACCGCGTCCTCTCCCCCGCGCTCCTGGGCGGGGCCGCACGCCGGCTCCTCGACACCGACGTCCACGTGGTCGGGGGCGCGGGCCACCTGGTGCCCCACGAGGCCCCGGAACAGGTCCGCGACCTGTTGCGCGGGGGCGGCGGCTGACCCGCGCCCTCCCGCGCGGCGGGCAGCTCGGCGACAGGGGCGAACGCCGGTGGCCGCGCCCCTGTCCTGGGC
>NZ_JBHXQY010000057.1:0-41761 GCF_042716955.1 Nocardiopsis sp. NPDC058631
GACCCTCGGGACCGTGAAGAGCACGCTGTCCCGCGCCGTGGACAAGCTGCGCCGCGACGCCGACCTCATCATCGAGCGCACCACCGGCTGAACCCTTCTCCCGACCGGCGCGGTGTCCGCGCCGGCCCGTCGCGCGTGCCCTCGCACGCCTCTCGTGCGCGTCCACGGACCACGGGGCGGACGGATCCCGACCCTGGGCGGCGACGATCTCGGCCGCCGCACGTCGGCGCGCGGCCCGGTGCCCCCCGACGGAACCGCCTGCTGACGCGACGCCCCCGCCCGGAGCGGACGCGACCGGTCACCCTCCGTGGCGCGACAGCCGCCCTCGGGCATGATTATCGAAGTTCTCGGCGGGAATGTCCTGGTCCGGTAGGTGGAACTGCGGACCAGCGGCATGCGACCGCGTGGCCCGGTTCCCGTCCAGGGCGTCGACGAGGCAGGACCGCACACCGTCGGCTCCGATCGGAGCCGACGATGCCGACGGCACCGCCACAGGTCGGCGCCCGACGCGGAACCGCGTCGTGCCGGCCGTCCCGTGGCACCGCCGCAGCGCGCCCACGACGGCTCCGGCCGACCGCGAAGGAACACGGTTCCGCACGCACCGGAGGTCGTGGCACGGACAGGCGGCGCCCCGGTCCGCAGCCGCCGACCGACGAGGGAAACGACGGACACCGAGAAAGGAGAGGCGTCCCATGACCCTGGTAGACGTCCACATCCAAGATCGATATCCGACACGCGTGGGTTCCGGCTCCGGCCGGGCATGGATCGTCCGCGACGAACCGGCCGTCCGGCCAGGGGTGCAGGAAGGACCTGCCTCCGCCGACGAACTCGCCGACCACGCCCGCGACGGGTTCCACATCCAACGGGACCTGCTGTCCGACCAGGAGGTCGCGGGCTGCCTGGACGAACTCCGGGCGATGACGGACGACCCCGCGCTCCGCTCCGACGAGCGCACGATCATCGAGCCGGACTCCGACGAGGTCCGCTCGATCTTCGACGCCCACCTGATCAGCGACCGGATCGCTCGGCTGATCCGGGAGCCCCGTGTGCTGGACAGGGCACGGCAGATCCTCGGGTCGGAGGTCTACGTCCACCAGAGCCGGGTCAACTTCATGCCGGGTTTCCGGGGTAACGGGTTCTACTGGCACTCGGACTTCGAGACGTGGCACGCCGAGGACGGAATGGCCGACATGTCGGCCGTCAGCCTGTCCATCGGCCTGACCGACAACCACGCCTTCAACGGCGGGCTCATGCTCATGCCCGGCGCGCACAGGACGTTCGTCCCGTGTCTGGGCCGTACGCCGGACGACAACTACAGGTCCTCGTTGAAGGCCCAGAAGGTCGGCGTCCCGCAGGAGGAGGACATCGCCGAACTGGCGCGCCGCCACGGGATCGAGCAGTTCACCGGTTCGAGCGGTTCGGCGCTGTGGTTCGACTGCAACAGCATGCACGGGTCGGGCAACAACATCACGCCGTACCCGCGTTCGAACATCTTCGTCGTGTTCAACAGCGTGGACAACGCTCTGGTCGAGCCGTTCTCCGCGCGGGAGCGCCGGCCCGGATTCGTCGCGTCGCGCGACTTCACGCCGCTGCGGCCCTGACAGGGGAGTCAGGCCCACGGGTGACCGTGCGCGCCTGCGTCCGGCCCGCCGAAGAGCGGGCCGGACGGTCTTGGTCACGGGGAACCCCTCCGTGATCTCCGCATGGACGGGGCCGCGGCGGTCGCCGACCCCCGCGACACCCCGGAGGGAGTCCGCGCCGGGATCCGTGACCGGGCCCGCGCGGCCCCCACCCTGACTTTCGTCAGATGACGGGACCGCCGACGGGCGTTACTTTCCGAGTTATGCGCACCTTCCCGGCCACGATCCCACCCGGTCTCGCCGCCCTGGCCTGCTCGGTCCTCGTGGCTCTGTCGGCTCTTGTGTGGCCCCTGCTGTTCCTCCTCCTCCCGTTCCCCGCCCTGCTCACCGGACGCCTGTCATCGGATCCGCGTCCCGCGGTCGCCGTGTACGCGACCGGTGTGGCGGGAGGCGCCGGATGGCTGCTGTTGTCCGGCCAGCCCCTGGGCCTGTGGATCACCGGGGGTGCCCTGGTGCTGTTCGCCGTGCCCCTGCCCTGGTTGGTGGGCCTGTACCTGCGCAACGCCGCGGCTCTGGAGGAGGCGGGGTGGGATCGGGCGCGGATCCTGGAGAGCGAGGCCAGACTCGTCGCCGAAAGGGTCCGCCTGCGCGAGCGCTCCCGTATCGCGGGTGACCTCCATGACGCCGTGGGCCACGAGCTCAGCCTGCTGTCGCTGCGCGCCGGTGCCCTGGAGATGGCGGGGGACCTGTCCGAGCGGCGGCGTTCCGAGGCCGCCGAACTGCGCGAGGCGGCGGCACGTGCGGCCGACCGGCTGGCGGAGGCGCTCGGTGTGCTGAGGGTCGACGGCGAGACCGCACCTCTGGGTCCGGCGGACGACAGCCTCACCGCCCTGGTGGAGCGCTCCAGGTCGTCCGGGATGGAGGTGGTTCTGAGCCAGGAGGGTGACACGCGTGGGCTGCCCGTGCTCGTGGACCGGGCCGTGTACCGGGTGGTCCAGGAGTCCCTGACCAACGCCGCCCGGCACGCTCCGGGCGCGGTCGTGCGGGTCACGGTCGGGACGGAGGCCGGGGAGGTCCTGGTCCGGGTCGTCGGATCCGCGCCCGGGAAGGGGTTCCCGCGAGCCCACGGGGTGAGTGGCGGAACCGGGCTCGCGAGTCTTCGCGAACGCGTCAGGCTGGTCGGTGGGACGTTCCACGCGGGGCCCGAGGGGCCAGGATGGGCCGTGTCGGCCCGTGTGCCGCTGCGGGGGCGACCGCACCCCGGGGCCGCGCAGGCGCAGGACGAACACGCGGAACCATCGGGGCTGAGCACCCACCGCCTCGCCCGCCGCCGTACCGCGTGGGCGATAGGCCTGATCGTGGGTGTCCCCGTGGCAGCGGCTCTCCTGGGATACGGGCTGGCTCTCGCCTTCACGGCGCACCAGGCCGCGACCGCCACGCTGGAGCCCGAGGTCTTCGAGCGGTTGCGCCCGGGCCAGGACCGGGCCGAGGTGGAGGCCGTCCTGCCCGAGAACCGGTTGGACGCGGCCTCTGACGGCGGGGAGGAGAACGGGACACGGCCGGGGCTGGAGTGCGGCCTCTACCGGTCGAGCCCGCAGATCTTCGACGGTGACCACGATCGGTACCGGCTGTGCTTCGACTCCGGGACCCTGGTGTCGGCCGAGGTGGTGACGTGGTGAGGAGGGTACCGCCGACCATGGTGCGAGTCCTGCTGGTGGACGACGAGGCGATGATCCGCGCCGGCGTGCGTTCGATCCTCGCCAACGACCCGGGGATCGAGGTGGTGGCAGAGGCCGCCAACGGCCGGGAGGGTGTCGAGCTGGTGCGCGCGTACCGCCCGGACGTCGTCCTGGTCGACATCCGTATGCCGGTGATGGACGGGCTGGACGCGGCGGCCGAGATCCGGCGCGTGTCGCCGGGCACCGGGGTGATCATCCTGACCACCTTCGGCGAGGAGGAGTACGTGGTCCGCGCCCTCTCCGGGGGCGCCGACGGGTTCCTCCTCAAGACCGGCGACCCCCGGGAACTACTACTCGGGGTGCGGGCCGTGGCCGAGGGCGGGGCCTTCCTCTCCCCGAAGGTGGCGCGGCGGGTCCTCACCGAACTGGAACGCGGCCGGTCCGCCGAGCGCGTCATGGCCGGTGAACGGATGGGTGCTCTGACCGGCCGTGAACGCGAGGTCCTGGCCCTTCTCGGCGCGGGGCTGTCCAACCTGGAGATCGGTCGCAGGCTCTTCCTCGTGGAGGGCACGGTGAAGGGTCACGTCAGCACCATCCTCAAGCGCCTGGGGGTCCGCAACCGTGTCGAGGCGGCCGTGCTGGCGCACGAGGCGGACCTGATCGGCAGGGGCGGGCCCGCGGCACCGCACCCGTCAGTCGACGCCCAGTCCTTCGGCCGGGGAGATCCGCGCCGCCCGCCGGGAGGGGACCAGGGTCGCAGCGAGCCCGATGACCACGGCGGCCGCGAGGACGAGTGACAGCTCCGCCCAGGGGACCGCGACGACGAGGGGGGCGGTCCCACCGATGATCGCGTTCACCCCGACCAACCCGTAGGGGATGCCGACCACGAGCCCCAGTAGTGCGCCCAGGACGGCGATGACCACGGCCTCCACCGCGAGTGTGCTCCTCAGTCCCCCCTTGGTCAGTCCCAGCGCCCGCAACAGGGCCAGTTCACGCGTCCTCTCCAGGACGGACAGGCTCAGGGTGTTCGCCACTCCGAGACTGGAGATGACCACCGTGACCAGGAGCATCGCCAGCGACAGGTTGACGAGGACGTCGAGGACGTCGGTGAGGTCGCCCCGCTCGCTGAGGGCTCCGTTCAGAGTGATTCCGGGGTCCGCGCCGGCGACCAGGCTCATGCGTTCGGCGAGGGCGTCGTTGTCGGCGCCCTCGGCGGCCAGGCCCCACACCATGCCGCGGTCGTCGCCCGGAGCCACGGAGTCCAGAACGTCGTCCCGTACCACCGGGCTCGCGGCTCCGGAAGCCGTGGCGAGTGTGGACACGTACAGGGTGAAGCGGTGGGTCTCTCCGTCGATGTCGAGGTCGACCGCCTCCCCGGCTCCGACCCCGACGGCGTCCAGTTGGCCCGCGGTCACCAGCATGGCCGGTGCACCCGAGCCGGTCCCGGTCAGTGCCTCGGCCCCGGTCTCCCGCGCCAACTCGGGGGAGACCCCCACCAGGGTGGTCTCGCCCAGACCCCCGACGGTCGCCTGCTCGGTGCGCGGCGTCTCCACCAGCACCAGTGCGTCGACGTCGCGGACCATGTCCACGGTCGCCGCGGACACCGATCCGGTGTCCACCCGCGCGCTCACGTCCACGGGGAACCGGTCGTCGAGATCGCCGTCGATGGTGGCCCGCCCTGTGCTCGCGGCCGTGGCCAGGGCCGCGATCAGCCCGAGCCCGAGCACCAGGGTGAGGGTGGCCGTGGCCGCCCTGCCCGTGTTGCGCCGGAGATTGGCCCCCGCCAGCTCGGAGACACCTCCCCGGAGGCTCAGCAGGCGGTCGGCCCCTCCGATGAGGCGGGAGATCACGTAGCGCAGGACCAGGAGCAGGCCGACGGCGCCCACGAATCCGCCCGCGATGGCCACGGGCAGGTTCTCGGCCAGCGTGCCGAACACCATCACCGCCGCACCGGTCACAGCCGCACCGAGCCCCACCGTGTGGACGAGTCCGAAGCGGACCTCGCTCTGGAGCGGAGCCGAACGCAGTGCCTCGACCGGCGCGGTCCCCGCGGCCTTGCGGGCGGGGAGCCACGCGGCGCACACGGTGGTGGCCACACCCGTCAGGAACGACCCGGCCAGGGCCGGGAGACCGACGTGCAGGCCGCCCCCCGTCAGTTCCATCAGCGAAGCGCCCGCGTACCCCGCGCCCACGCCCGCGGTCACACCGATCGTCGAACCGACGGAGCCGACGATCAGCGCCTCGGCGAGGACCAGGTTGCGCACCTGGGACCGCTCCGCGCCCACCAGCCTGAGGAGCGCGGTGTCGTGGCGCCGCTGGGAGAGCAGGATCGTGAACGTGTTGGCGATGACCAGGGCGGCCGCGAGCAGGGCGATGAGGGCGAACACGAGCAGGATGAGTTCCAGCTGCTGGGAACCGCCCGCGAACCGGTCCGCCGCCAGCTGGGACTGTTCCTCCGCTGTCATCGGGTGGAGGTCGTCGGGCAGGTCGGCCCCCAGGCTCTCGACCACCGCCTCCGGAGAAGTCCCGTCGGCGATGCCGGCCGTGACGCTCAGCGGGCTCTCCCCGGCGAAGAAGTCCTCCGACGTGTAGAACTGGTACTGGACTCCGGTCAACGGCTGGAATCCGATGTCGGCCGCGCCGACAACGGTCATGTCGGTCTCCTCGCCGTCGCCTGCGAGGAGGCTCACGGTATCGCCCACTGCGAGCCCCGCGGAGTCGAGGGTCGGCGCGTCGGCCACCATCTCGGCGGCGTTCGTGGGCCACTCCCCCTCCGCCAGCTCGAACCACCGGAGTTCGTCCTGGCCGGAGATGCTGTAGAGGTTGGCGGTGGCGCGGATGCCGTCCGTGACGAGCTGGACGGTGCCCGCGTGGATGTGGGCCGTGGCCGTGACGTCGGGGTGCTCGGCCACCTGCGCGGGCCACCCGGCACCGGGATCGGCCGCCTCCGGATCGCGGTCCACGATCACGTCGGCGGCCGACAGCGGGGCCGCGGCGACGATGCGCAGGCCGGCGGACGAGGTCGCGGCGAACACGGCGGTGGCCGCCAGGAACAGCGTGCCGAGCACGATCGCCGACAGGACCGAGGCCAGTCGGGCGGGGTGGGCGACGATCTGCGCCCAGGCGTAGCCGAGCATCAGCCCTCCGCCCGGGCCATGGCGGCCAGTACCTCGTTGGTGGTCGGTCGTTCGATGGTGCCGTGGAGAGCACCGTCGGACAACAGCAGCACCCGGTCGGCGTAGGTGGCCGCGACCGGGTCGTGGGTGACCATGACGATCGTCTGTCCGAGCCGGGTGCTCGCCTCGCGCAGCCGGCCGAGGAGTTCGTGGCTGGTGGAGACGTCGAGGGCACCGGTCGGCTCGTCCGCGAAGACCACCGCTGGCTTGGTCAGCAGGGCGCGGGCAACCGCGACGCGCTGCTGCTGGCCTCCTGACATCTCGGAGGGGCGGTGCGCGAGCCGGTCCTGGATGCGCAGGGAGCCCACGATCTCGTCGAAGAACGCCCGGTCCGGGGTGCGGCCGGAGAGCTTGAGCGGTAGCAGGATGTTCTGCTCCGCCGTCAGGGTCGGCATCAGGTTGAACGCCTGGAAGACGAAACCGATGCGCTCACGCCGGAGCCGGGTCAGCCGTCGGTCGTCGAGGCCGGCGAGGTCCTTGCCCTCGACCATCACAC
Source organism: Nocardiopsis sp. NPDC058631 (assembly GCF_042716955.1). NCBI lineage: Bacteria > Bacillati > Actinomycetota > Actinomycetes > Streptosporangiales > Nocardiopsidaceae > Nocardiopsis > Nocardiopsis sp. NPDC058631. The sequence goes on from NZ_JBHXQY010000057.1 coordinate 6,932, forward strand.
GCCCGGAGGTGGGTGTGTCCAGCCCGGCCAACAGATTCATCAGGGTGGATTTCCCGGAACCGGAAGGACCCATGACGGCGACGAACTCACCAGGGGAGAAACCGATGTTCACCCCGGCCACAGCGGTCACCGCTGTTTCGCCCTCGCCGAACCTTTTGACGAGGTCGACCGCTTCGAGAGCGGCGCCCTTCCGCCTGGTTGTCGGTGTGTTCATGACGCCTTTCCCTCGATGGGCCTCTCGGGGCCCACGCTAGGGAAGGGCGTCGTCACGCAGAAAGTATCGACCGACGGGGGGCACCCCTGACGATCGTCGGGGGTGCCCCGGAATCACAGTGGCGGACGGATGCGTGGCAACGCCCCGCCCCGGTACGACAGGATCGGCCGGAAACACGCGGTCACGTCGGGTCGGTCCACGGGACGCCGCTGGGGGCGATGGTGACCAGCCCGTTGGTGACAGCGCCGCGGAGCAGCGTGGTGTCGGGGGCCGGGCGGGACACCGGGTCACCGGGTTCGAACTGGTCGACTGAATCTCCCTCGTGTGAGGTCTGGGCACCACCGACCAGGTCACGTCTCGCTCCGAGGACCACGCCTTGGTCTGTGCGTTCGAACAGAAGAACCCTGACGGCACCGAGGATCGCGCTGCCGAGGACGAGGGCGGTCAGGTAGAGGACCGACCGCGGTACGGCCTCCCCCGGCTGCGGGGGTATTGATGGCGTGCCCTGCCAGGCGCGGTAGGGCCAGGCTCGTGGCTTCCCCGAGGAGCGTGGGACCCCCCAGCAGGAGCGGGCGCGATTGCGGACGAACGTGCCCGCACGCGGCGGGCCGAAGTGCGCGGATCCGATCGGCGGGCGAAGTGGACCGGCCGGGAACGGGGGCTCGCGGCTCGCGCGCCACTTCTCGCAAGGGCGCGTCGTTCGAGCGGCCGGGAGGCCGACGCGCCCCGTGCCTTGGACGGGGCGCCCTGTGCGTACGAGGACCGGCCTCAGAACGAAGCACTCGGAGACGGCCGCTGTGACGGGTCCTGCCCGTGGCGACGCCCACGCCGAGCCCTTGTCCACCTTGTCCCGCTTCCGGACCAACCTCCATGCCTGCCCGGTCCGCCCGCACCAGACGGACACCGGTGCCCGTCTGGTGACCGGTATGGGCCATATCCGGGATGTGCCGTGCTTTCTCACGTACTGCCATGGGACGATGCGGGGCGTCAGTCGTCGGCCACCGCTCGGACGGACCCCCTCGTATGGGACAGCCCCTCCCCCCGCGCCAGCCCGGGCCGCACCCTCCCGGGCCCCTCGGAACTCCCGGCCCGCACCCTCCCGGGACTCCCCACCCCGGTCACCCCGTGCCGTATCCGCCGCCCCCGCGTCGGCCTCGCACAGCGCTGACCGTGGCGATCACCTCGGCGGTGACCCTGGCCGCGGCAGGGCTCCTCACGTGGGTCCTCTTCGCCGCCTTCGCGTCCCCCTCCGGGCTGCGCCCCGCCTACGGACTGCCGGCCGACCCCTGCGCGACCCTGGGGGACGAGACCCTCGACGGGATGGACGGTGAGCTCTCCTCCTGGTACACGAGCTCCTACGCCAACGGTTGCACCTGGACGACCTCCCTGGCCGAGACCGAGGAGACGTCGCTGTACTTCAGTCGTCACGTGCCGATGGGCGGGGCGGACGCGGAGAGGCTTGAGGAGATCGACGACGAAACCGTTCCCCGCGACGCCGACGGGCTCTATCGGAGGATCGTCGACGAGACCGGTGAACTCGGCTACGACTCGGAGGAGACGCACGTCGCCGACACGGAGGAGAAGGACCTCGGCTTCGGGGACGAGAGCGTCGTCGTCGTGACCGATATCGACTACGGGTATTCCGACTCCGTCAGCCAACGCGTGAACCTCATCGTCCGGGAGGGCGATCTCGTCAGCCAGTTCACCTTCACGCTGACGTCCACCGACAGCGGGGACATCGACGCGGACGAGGCAGAGGCCCTGCTCGCCGACGTGGCCGCCGACGCGTTCGGCTGACACCCCTCCTTCGAGCAGCGTGTGGACGACGTCAAGAACAGGAGACCCGCCGTGTACAACGGCCCAGCGCAGCGCTTCCCCCAGTTTCCCGCGGCTCCGGCCCCGCCTCCTCCGCGCGGGGGCTCGACCGGTCGCACCGTGGCGATCACCGCGGCGGCGACGCTCGCGGCCTACGCCGCGGTGGCCGGGGTCGCCGGGACGGTGATGGCCACCACCGGGGGTGACCGGGGCGGACCCGAGCCGCAGCACGAAGGGCTCCCCGCCGACCCGTGCTCGGCCGCGTCACGGTCCCAGCTAGGAGCCGTCTCCGCCCTCCTGCCGTCCGCGTCGTTCGCCGAGGAGGCCGTCTCGTGCACGTGGTACGCCGAGTTCTCGGACGGAACGGTCGGGGTCCTCAGCGTCAGGTACAGGCTTCCCCTCGACACCGAGGGTGAGCCGCAGCACGACGAGTCGGCCGCCGAGGACGAGTACGGGAGCCGGTCGGCAGACCTGGTCGAGGGCAACGACGACGATTACTGGACCGTGGAGGTCCAGGAGGCGCGCGAGCTCGACATCGCGGACGAGGCGGTGGTGTCCCATCACCGGGAGGGCTCTGACGAGTCGAGCAGCACGGCCGAAGTGCTGGTGCGGGTGGGGGGCGTTCTGGTCGAGGTCTCGATGAACGAGGGCTGGGAGAGCCGGACCGGAAGCGCTGACTTCACCGGCGACGAGGAACTCCTCATCTCCATCGCCGAGCGCGCGGTGACAGCGCTGGAGTGAGCCGCCGGCCTCCACGATCAGCGCATCGAGGCGGTGCCGGCCCCTCCGCTGTGGAGGGAGGCGTCCGGCGGGTGCCCGGCGCGGCTGACCGCCGGGGCTGCGTCGGTCCGGTCCAGCCAGACGTCGGCCTCCACCACCCCGGAGCTGTAGGAGCGCTCCGTAGCGATCCGTCGCGCCCGCTCGTGGAGGTGGCGCGCGCGGGAGTGCTCGCCGCGCGCGGCCGCGAGGCGGCCCAGGCGGAACAGCGTCTCGATGACGTCGACCCACAGGCCCAGCTCCTCTGCGGCCCGCAGGTCCTCCTCCAGCAGGTCGGTGACACCGAGGTCGTCGAGGCCGATCTCCGCAGCGCGGGCCAGCGACGCGTTCGCCCGCAGCAGCCCCCAGCGGTCCGCCAGGTCCACGAAGGTCCCGGAGCTGCGCCTGGCGTCGGCACGCGAGGCGGACACGTCGCCGTCGTCGAGGCGGTGTCCGGCGCGCTCCGCCAACGCCGCGGCCTCCACCCAGCGGTCACCCGTCTCTCCGGCACGGGCCAGCGCCTTCTCGACGAGGCCGCGCCCGGTCTCCCGGTCCCCCGCCCGGTAGAGGACCGACCCCGCGAACCAGAGCAGCCGCAACGCCGCCGCCTCCACGGGGCCTTCCTCGCGGGGCGGGCGCCCCTCGAAGGCCGCGAGCCAGCCCTCGGCGACGCACCGCGCGTGCGGGGGCCCGCCCGGGATCCGCAGAGCGGCGTCGAAGGAGCGTTGCGCCTCGGCCACCCGGTTGCGCAGGCGCCAGTACCACGCCAGCGCGTCGACCAGCCGCAGCGCCGCGTCGGCGTCCTTGCCACGCACGGCCAACTCCAGCGCGTGGCGCAGGTTGACCGTCTCGGCGTCGAACCACTCCAGGGCCCGCCGCTGCCGGGCGCCCCTCAAAAGCGGGTCCCTGCGTTCGGCCTCCCGAACGTGGAAGGCGATGAACCTGCGGCGTGCGTCCTCCAACTCGTCGGACTCCGCCAGCCGTTCGACGCAGTACGCCGCGACCGACTCCAGCAGCCGGTACCGCTCACCCTCGCGCACCACGAGGGACCGGTCGACCAGGCGCGACAACACGTCGAGCACGTCGTGCCCGTCAGCGCAGACGGCCCGTGCCCCCTCAAGCGTGCATCCGTCGCGGTGCACCGCCAATCTGCGCAGGACCCCGCGCTCTCCGTCGGCCAGCAGGTGCCAGCTCCAGTCGATCATCGACCGCAGGGTCTGCTGCCGGGTGGGCCGACCGCGTCCCGGCCCGGTCGGCAGGGCGAAGCGGTCGTCCAGACCGGCGGCGATCTGCTCGGTCGTGAGCGCGCGCAGCCGGGCCGCGACCAGCTCGACGGCGAGGGGGATGCCGTCCAGGCGGCGGCAGATGGCGGCGACGACGGGGGCGTTCTCCGCCGTCAGCGCGAATCCGGGCGACGCTGCCCGGGCCCGTTCGACGAAGAGCCGCACCGCGCTGGAGGAGGCGATCATCTCCTGCGGATCGCGGACGCGCTCGGGTAGCGTCAGCGGCGCCAGCGGGAAGACGGTCTCCCCGGGCACGTCGAGCGCCTCCTGCGTGGTCACCACGATGCGCACCCCGTCGACGGCCAGCAGCGTCCCCACCAGCTCCGCGACCTGCGCCACCACGTGCTCGCAGTTGTCCAGGACGACGAGTGTCCTCCGACCCTCCAGGGCCCCGCGGAGCCACTCCACCAGGTCGAAGGCGGGGTCCGTGACTCCTTCGCACAGCCCCAGCGTCGTGATGACGCGCTCGGTGAGGTCGGCGGCCGTCGCACCGCGGTCCACCCCGGCCAGCTCCACGATCCACGCGCCGTCGGGGAAGCCCTCGGCCAGCGACCTCGCGACGGCGATCGCCAGGCGGGTCTTGCCCACGCCCCCCGGGCCGGTCAGGGTCAGCAGGCGGTCGCCGTGGGGGGCGGAGAGCACCTCGCGAACGTGCGCGCTCTCGGACTCACGGCCGATGAGCGCCGTTGGCGGACTGGGCAGGTTGCTGCGAGGGCGGTCCGCGATGCGCGGGAGCACGGTCGCCTCCGGTTCCTGGCGCAGGATCGAGGTGTACAGCCCGCTGACCGCCGGGTCGGGGTCGACCCCCAGCTGGTCGCGGAGCCTGGTGCGCAGGTCGTGGAAGACCCGCAGGGCCTCCCCCTGCCTCCCGGCCCGGAACAGGGCCAGCATGTACAGGCCGTGGAGCCGCTCCCGCAGGGGGTACTCCTCCACCAGCTCCCGCAGCCCGGCGACCGCCCCGGCCCCTTCGCCGGTTTCGATGCGCGTCTCGGCCAGGCGCTCCGCGGCCCCGACCCTCAGTTCCTCCAGACAGGCGGCCTCGGCGCGGACGAACGGCTCGTCGGCGAAGTCAGCGAAGGCCGGCCCCCTCCACAGGCCCAGCGCCTCGGCGAGCAGCCGCGCGCGGGCGCCGGGGTCGTCGATCCGGTCCGCCTCCTCGACGGCCCGCCGGAACCGGGCGGAGTCGAGCTCGCCCTCCTCGACGCAGACCCGGTAGCCGGCCGGGGAGCGGAGCACGCGTTCGGCTCCCAGGGCCCTGCGCAGCTGGGAGATCTTGGTCTGCAGGGTGTTCAGGGGACGGCTGGGCGGGAGCCCCTCCCACAGGTCCTCGATGAGCTGGTCCGCGGAGACGGGACGGCCGTGGTGCACCAGCAGGTTGGCCAGGACCCTCAGGACCTTCGTTTCGGTGATCGGGACCTGGTCGCCGTTGGAGTCCCGCACCGTGAGCGAACCGAGCACCCCAAAACGCATGGCGTCAGCATACAAGTCGCCCTCAGACCCCCGTGCGCGCCGCGTGCGCGCGACGTGCGCGCGACGTGCGCGGCCCCCCGGAGGCTGGAACCGTTCCGATGACGAGAGGAGCCGTGACATGACACGCCCCAGCAGTGGCAGGGCAGGCCCGGTGGAGTGGGCCGGGTTGGCCGTGCTGGCCCTGCCCACCGTTCTCCTGGGTCTGGACCTCACCGTCCTGCACCTGGCCTTGCCTTCCCTCGCCGTGGACCTGAGCCCCAGCGGCACCCAGGAGCTGTGGATCGTGGACGCCTACGGCTTCCTGGTCGCCGGGTTCCTCATCTCGATGGGCACCCTCGGGGACCGGATCGGCCGCCGCCGACTCCTGATGATCGGTGGGGTCGCCTTCGTCGCCGCCTCGTTCGCGGCCGCCTACGCGCCCACACCCGAGGTGCTCATCGCCTCCCGCGCCGCGCTGGGCGTGGCCGGGGCCACGCTGATGCCCTCCACGCTCGCGCTGATCAGCAACATGTTCCACGACTCCCGTCAGCGGGCGCTGGCGATCGGCCTGTGGGCCACGTTCTTCGCCGGCGGCATGGCGGCCGGGCCGCTGGTCGGCGGTGTGCTCCTCCAGTACTTCTGGTGGGGTGCGGCTTTCCTGCTGGCGGTCCCGGTGATCGGCCTGATGCTCGTGCTGGCGCCGGTCCTGCTGCCCGAGTACCGCGCCCCGCGCAGTGGCCGCTTCGACCTGCTCAGCGTGCTTCTGTCACTGCTGGCCATCCTGCCGGTCGTCTACGCGGTCAAGGAGTTCGCCAAGGAGGGGCCGAGTCTGCCGGTGCTCACCGCGGCAGCGGCCGGCGCGGTCTTCGCGGTGGTCTTCGTCCGCCGCCAACTCCACCTCCAGAGCCCGCTCCTCGACGTGACCCTCTTCGGGAACCGCGCCTTCAGCGTCTCCCTGGGGATGATGCTCGTCGGCCTGGTGGGCGTCGGCGGAACCATGCTCCTGACCACCCAGTACCTACAGCTCGTCGAGCAGCTCCCTCCCTTGGTGGCCGGCCTGTGGTACGGGCCTCCCGCGCTGATGATGATGCTCTCGTCGATCCTCGCTCCGGTCCTGGCCCGGCGCGTCCGCCCGGGGTACGTGGTGGCGGGGGTGTTGGGGCTCTCCTCCGCGGGCTATGCGCTGTTGGGCCTCGTGGGCCCGTCCGGCGGCCTGTACCTGGTGGTCGGGGCCTTCTCGCTGGTGTACCTGGGGCTCGGCGCGATCGCGGCTCTGGGCACCGACCTGGTGGTCGGTGCGGCTCCCCCCGAGAAGGCCGGGTCCGCGTCGGCCATGTCGGAGACCGTCCAGGAGCTCGGGCTGGCGGCAGGTATCGCCCTGGTGGGCAGCCTGTCCGCCTCCCTCTACAGCAGCAGGATGGACACGGAGGCGCTGGCCGCCCTCCCGGCGCACACGGCGCAGACGGTGGAGAACAGCCTTTCCGGGGCCGCCTCCGTCGCCGAGGAGATCCCCGCGCCGGTGTTCGGGCAGGCGCAGGAGGCGTTCATCGTCGGCCTGAACACGGTGGGCTGGACGGGCGCCGCGGTCGTCCTCGTCCTTGCGGCGGTGACCGCGGTGATGCTCCGGCACGTGGGCGCGGAGGACGCCGCCGGCCCCGGGGACGGCTCGGGGGAGGACCGGTCCGGCCCCGGTGGTGCCGCCTGCGCTGCGGGCCGTACCGCCGCCGACTCCGCACGATGAGGCCGCGGCCCTCGCTCCCGCCACGGCTGGACTGAGGCCGTACCACCGCACGGAGCGCCTGTGACGGAGGGCACCGCGGACGGGGGGACGCCGCCGGGGGTCGCAGGTCATCGAGCCGTCTTCAACCCCGGCCCGCCCTGAAAAGATCTGTTCCTCGGGCGCAAGGAAGCCCCCGCAACCATCGGTTGCGGGGGCTCGTTACGGCAGCAGCGTGTTTCGTGCCGGGTGTGATGGAGGCTCTCAAACCTGGGAAGGATGCCAGACATGCCAGCACCGAGGAAATACCCCGATGAGCTGCGGCAACGCGCTATCCGCATGGCCGTGGACGCTCGCCGGAACCCGGCCAGCCGCAGCGGCGCCATCGCCCGTATCGCCGACCAGTTGGGCATCAACCGCGAGACCCTGCGCAACTGGGTCACCCAGGCCGAGGTGGATGCCGGAGACCGTCCCGGCACCACCACCGACCAGGCCCAACGCCTGCCCACGCAAGGCCGCGGTTGGTACGGTCACCCCATACCGCAGCCGCGACAGGAGCACCACATGCCCCCCGAGTACCCCGAGCTGACGGCCATCGCCGACAGCATCACCCTGCACGGCCAGGACACCACCGGGGACCTCGCCCAACACGCGCTGAACTTCTACGAGCAGCGCTACAGCGACTTTCCACCACAGGTACTCGCGGCCGAAGTCTCCCGTTGCCGAACCCTGCTGATGGGCAGCACCGACACCGACATCCAACGAGTGCTCGGATGGATGTCCGCCCTCTTGGGCAACCTGGCCCACCACACCCAGGACCCCACCGGTGCCCTGATCCACCTGGGTACCGCTGCCCGCGTGGGTGAGCACGTTGGTGATCCCGCCCTGACCACATGGGCCCTGGGCGCCCAGTCCATGGTCGTGATGGCCCAACACCGTCCGGTCGAAGCTCTTGAACTGGCCGAGCAGGCCGCACATCTGGCGAGCACACCGCTACGCTCGGCGCAGATCAACACCTGGTGCCGGCTGCGCCCCCTTGCTGCCCTTGGCTACACCGATGAGCTCTTCGCGCACACCGCCCAGGCGCAGCGTGAGATGGACCGGGCGGAGGATGTTCCCGGCCGGTTCGGGTTCGACCGAGCCGAGTTCGAGCTGCACCTGGCCGAAGCACTCGTCTCACTCAACCCGGTCAAGGCAGTCGATCACGCTCAAACGTCAGCGACCCTCAAACGCTCGGGATCGCCCGGGTGGGCGGCGGCCGTGACCGTGCGTGCGCGGGCCCTGGCCGCGCAGCACCACAGACACGACGCGGCTTCGTTGGGTGAGAGTGTGCTCGACGCTGTTCCTGCCGGGTCGCTACGAGCCACCACACGGCAACGGCTCCACTCTCTCGTGGCCGATCTGGGATCCAACCCGGCTGGCCTCGCCCTGGCAGACCGGGTCTCTTCCCTCAGCTGAGCCACCCCTCAACGAAAATCGCTGGCGACCGCCCCACACGTGCGTCTGGACGGAAGTACGCGCCTACTGAGCGCTGCTGCCCATCGGAGTTCAGTCAGGAGGGTGGCCGAGGAGGGCGAAGATCGCCTCGGCGGCCTGGCGGTCGTTGTAGGGCATCGCGTTCGTGTAGACGTCAGCGGTGAAGGAACAGCTGCTGTGCCCCAGCGTCTCGGAGATGGCGGCGACCCTCGGCCTCAAACTGCCCCGAGGGCTCGTCCTCGCAGTTCGGCGGCCAGGGGCGGGGGCTGTGGGCGGCTGACGTGCGTGCCTGACACGGATCCTGTGCCGGCAAGCCCCTGAACATGAGAAGACCTGGGGCCCTCGCTGTGCGAGGGCCCCAGGTCGGAGCGCGGAGGATCGGGGATTTGAACCCCGGAAGGCGTTGCCACCTAACCGCATTAGCAGTGCGGCGCCATAGACCTGACTAGGCGAATCCTCCTGGCTGGGACAAGACTACAGACACCACGGACCGTTGCGCAAAACGAACGCCCGGGGACCCTCCGGACCACGGGCCCCGGAGGGCAGCGTGACCGCGCGCAACGGCGGTCGGGGCGGTGGCGCCGCCGCGCGACGCGCCCCCGTCCGCCCCGGTCGGGGCAGGGCCCGCCGAGTGTGCGACGGGCCCCGTCCGCGCGGTCACGGGGCCGTGGGGCGGTCGCCCCACGGCCCTCACGGGGATCAGCCGGTGTAGTTCGGATCCCGCTCCACTGCGGGGGCCGGAGGGGCTCCGGCGCCCGGCTCCGGGCTGGGGTTCGGCTCAAGGGAGCCGCTCTCCTCACACGGGATGCCCTCAGCGGAATTGGTCGGGTCGGCGGAGACGCTGTCCTCTGCGGATTCGGTCGGCTCGGGGGCGACACTGTCCGCGGTTTCCTCGGGGGGCGCCGCGACGCAGTCTGCCGGAAGGGGCGGCTCTGCGGGGTCGTCGGCGGCGAAAGCCGGGGAGGCGCCGAACAGGGCGAATGCCGTGACGCCGGCGGCGAGCAGGTAGGTCTTCAGGCGCATGGTGGGTCCTTCGTGTCGGTTGGTGTGCGCGGGGTGCCGCCCCGCGTGGCGGTTCGGGGCCCGGGTCAGCCGGAGATCTCGACCGGTGTGCCGATCGGCAGGCTCTCCGCCATCCACGTGATGTCGTCGTTGGAGACCCTGATGCACCCGTGGCTGACCTGGCTTCCCAGGGCTTCCTCGTCGTTGGTGCCGTGCACGGCGAGCTGGCCGGGGCCGCCCGCGAAGGTCTCCAGCGTCTCGGAGAAGCCGCTCAGCCCGAAGGCGTAGACCCCGTAGTCCCCGTCGGGGTCCGGGGGCCTGAGCAGCTCGGTGAAGTAGTAGCGGCCGGGCGGGGTGGGGGTCTCGCTCTCCCCCGTGCCGATCACCCCGGCGCGTATCTCCTCCTCTCCGTCGTAGACGGTGAACTCGAAGGCTTGCGTGTCGATCTCGACACGGAACCCGGTGGTGGACAGCTCCACCTCGTCGCTCCTGATCCAGCCGGTGGTCCCGTTGGGCCGCACCGGGAGGAGCACCTCCAGCCACTCGCCCTCGTTCTGTTCGACGAGGAGCGCGCGGTCCACCCCGAAGTCGTTCGGGCTTGTGAGGGTCTGCGACACCTCGTCGTCCCCCTTCCCGGCGTGGACGTCGATCGCGTCACCGATGACCGTGGCGATCTCCGTCCCCTCGGTCTCAGCGGCCCCGGTCGTCCCGGCGGCCGGTTCCCCGGACTCCGGGGTGTCCTCGGCCCCGGGGACCGACGAGCAGGCCGTGAGCGCGGCCAGGGCCGCGGTGGCCGCGAGTGACGGCAGGGCTCCGACGGTTCGTCGGGGCGGCGTGGATCGACGCATGGAATCCATCCGGCTTCGTTCGGGAGGCGTCCGGCGGACCGTTTCGTGCCGGACGAGTCCGAACACTGGCGAACGAATGTGAAGAACCCGTGTGCCCGTCGTGTGTCTTCCGTGTGGTGACCTGGAGCAGCCCGAAAACGCCGGTCCGGGCCCGGTGGGGAGGCACGTACGATCGAGCCGCGGCGGGGCCCGGGGCCCGGCCGCCAACCGAGTCGAGCGGAGGTCGCCGTGTGCGCGCATGTGCTGGTCGCCGAGGACGACGTGAACCAGGCCGACCTGATCCGGCGTTACCTGGAGCACGAGGGGCACTTCGTCCGCGTCGTGCACGACGGCCGCGCGGTGGTCGAGGAGCACCACCGCGAACGGCCCGACCTGGTCGTCCTGGACGTGATGATGCCGGTCATGAGCGGTCTTGAGGCGTGCCGGACGCTCCGGGCCGAGTCGGACGTCGCGGTCCTGATGCTCACCGCGCGCTCCACCGAGGAGGACCTGCTGACCGGCCTCGACCTGGGCGCGGACGACTACGTGACCAAGCCGTACAGCCCGCGCGAGCTGATGGCGCGGGTGCGCACGCTGTTGCGCCGGTCGCGGAGGGACTCCGAGGGCCGGGACCGGGTGCTGCGCGCGGGCCCGGTCGCGGTGGACCCGTCACGGCACGCCGTGCGGGTGGACGGCGCCCCGGTGGAGTGCACTCCCGCGGAGTTCCAGCTGCTCGCCGCGCTCGCCGCCCAGCCGGGGCGGGTCCTCACCCGGGCCCAGCTGCTGGAGTACATCCACGGTATGAGCCGGTTCATCACCGAGCGCACGATCGACGTCCACGTGAAGAACCTGAGGAAGAAGCTGGAACCGGACCCGCGCAGGCCGGTGCGGCTGGTCACTGTCTACGGCGTCGGCTACAAACTCGTCGGGACGGGCCATGGCACGTCCCCGGGTTAGGGGCGCCCTACGGCACAGCCTGCTGGCGCGGCTCCTGGCGAGTTCGGTGCTGGTGGCGGTCTGCTCGATCACCGCGACGGCGTGGCTGGCGGTGCAGGGGACGTCGGAGTCGATCAACGTCCAGCAGGGGGAGACCCTCGCTGTGGACACCCGCATCCACGACTCCCTGGTCGCGTACGCGGCCACCCATCCCGAGTGGGGCGGCGTGGGGGCGACGGTGGAGGAGCTGGCGCAGGAGACGGGGCGACGGATCGCGCTGACCACCGAGAGCCACGGCCTGCTGGCGGACTCTGCGGGCGGGGAGCAGCCGCTCCCCCACCGCACGTCCTCGGTGGTCGACCCGCTGGCGGTGGACGTCACGCTGGCCTCCGACCTCTCCGGGCGTATCGACCCGCGCGCGGTCGGCCCGTTCGCGCTGCCCCAGGAGGACCGGGAGCGGCTGCTCGATGTCGCAGAGACCGGAGTGGCCTGCCTGAACGAGGTGTACCTGCTGGCCGTGGAGGTGGAAGTCGGTCCGAGCGGGCGGCCCGCCGTAGTCGGGGACCCCGTGGACGACACGGTGTGGGCCGACTGCGGGCTCGACGCGCTGGACGAGCCGACCGCTGACGAGGAGGAGGCCCTGGCCGAGCTGAACAGCCTGGTCCTGGCCTGTTTGGGCCTCGGTGACGACGAGCTGCCCGAGGCCGAGTTCCGGATGGACGGCGCCACCGGGGCACCCGAGGCCGTCAGGGTGTGGGGGATGCCGGAGGAGGACGGGGCGCGCACGCCGTGGGGACCGGAGGCGGAGTGGCCCGAGGAGTCCGAGGAGGGCACAGGCCTGCCCGGGGTACCGAGCGAGGAGCCCACGGGCAGCGAGGCGGGCAGCGGAGCGGGCTGGAACGGAGGCGGTGATCCGGTTCTGCCGGGTGTCCCCGCCGACCCGGGATCCCCGTCCCCGACCCCGGCCCCACCCCCGGAGACGGCCCCGGACCCCGCGGACCCGCAGCTGTCCGAGCCGCCTGCGCCGCCCACGCTTCCGAGGTTCGACGCACGGATCTCCGCCTGCCTCGACTCCGCGGTCCGCGATCAGCTCGACCCCTACGTGGCCCCGGCCGCGCTGCTGTTCATCGACGACCCGTCGGAGGAGCCGGAGTCCGGTCTGTCGCTGTCCCGGGAGGGTCTCCTGCGCGTCGTCGGTGTGGTGCTGCTGGTGCTGGTGCTGACGGTGGTGGTGAGCGTGGCGGTGTCGACCAGGCTCGTCCGCCCGGTCCGCGCTCTCACCGACGCGGTCCGGCGCATGCGCGCCGGCCGGGGGTCCGCACGGGTCGAGGTGCGCGACTCCGGGGAGATCGGGCAGCTGGCGGCCGCGTTCAACGAGATGTCGGAGCACCTGGCGCGTCTGGAGGACCAGAGGAAGGCGATGGTCAGTGACGTCTCCCACGAGCTCCGGACCCCGTTGAGCAACCTGCGGGGCTGGTTGGAGGCCGCCCAGGACGGGGTCGCGGACCTGGACCGGGAGCGCATGGGGATGCTGGTCGGCGAGACCCTGCTGCTCCAGGACATCATCGACGACCTCCAGGACCTCGCGTTGGCGGACGCGGGGAAGCTTCGGCTGTCTCCGGAGCCGGTGGACGTGGGCGCCCTGGTGGAGCAGGTGGTGGACGGTCAGCGGCTGCGTGCGGAGACGGCGGGTCTGCGGGTGCTCTCGGAGGTCGAGGACGTGGTGGCCGTGGTCGACAGGACGCGGTTGCGCCAGATGGTCGGAAACCTGGTGGGCAACGCGCTGCGACACACCCCCGCGCCGGGAACGGTCGCCGTGCGTGTCCGCCGCGAGGGTGCGGTGGGGGGCGGCGCGCGCGGAGGGACGGGCGACGGTACGGACGGGCCGCCCGGCGGTACCGGCGGCGAGGTCGTCGTGGAGGTGGAGGACACGGGGGTCGGCATCGCCCGGGACGACCTCCCGCACGTGTTCGACCGGTTCTGGCGTGCCGACAAGTCGCGCAACAGGCGGACCGGCGGCAGCGGGTTGGGGCTGGCCATCGTGCGCGGTCTGGTGGAGCTGCACGGGGGCTCGGTGTCGGTGGAGAGCGTGCGGAGCGTGGGAACCGTGTTCACGGTACGGCTGCCGCTCTCGGGGCCGCCGGAACCGCCGGGACCCTCAGTGGCCTGAGGCGGTCCCCGGTCCCGGCGGTCGTGCGGCCGGTGCTGCGGGCCTCCGTACCGTGCCCCGCGCGGTCTACTCCAGTCCGCGGCGGCGCAGCAGGGGGCCCATCTGCGGGTCGCGGCCGAGGAGGCCGCGGAAGGCGCCCATCGCGTCGACGCTGCCTCCCACCGACAGCACACCGGCGCGGAAGCGGTCGCCGTTCTCCCGGGTGGGTCCGCCGTTGGCGGCGAACCACTCCTCGTTGTCCGCGGCCAGGGCCTCGCTCCACACGTACGAGTAGTACCCGGCGCTGTAGTCGTTGGAGAACACGTGCATGAAGTAGGTGCTGCGGTAGCGGGGCCGCACCTGCGCCAGGGAGACCCCCCAGGACTCCAGGGCCCGCTCCTCGAAGGTGGCGGGTTCCACCGCCTCTCCGGCGCCGATGCGGTGCCAGGACCAGTCGAGCAGCGCGGCCGCGAGGTACTCGACGGTCGCGAAGCCCTGGTTGAACCGTGCGGCCGCGGTCATCCGCTCGACGAGCTCGGCGGGCACGGGCTCGCCGGTCTCGTGGTGCCGGGCGTAGTTGGCGAGGATCTCCGGCTGGTACGCCCACATCTCGTTGACCTGCGAGGGGTACTCGACGAAGTCACGGGGGACGTTGGTGCCCGAGAAGCGGGGGAAGCGGACCGCCGAGAACAGGCCGTGCAGGGTGTGGCCGAACTCGTGGAAGGCCGTGCGGACCTCGTCCAGTGTGAGCAGCGTCGGCCCGGACGCGGGCTTGGTGACATTGAGGTTGTTGACCACCACGGGCCGTTCGTCCAGGAGGAACGACTGGTCGACCAGGGTGTGCATCCAGGCGCCGCCGCGCTTGGTGGGGCGGGCGTAGGGGTCGAGCAGGAACAGCCCGAGCGCGGTGCCGTCCTCCTCGAACACCTCCCACACGCGCACGTCGGGGTGGTATCCGTGCAGGTCGGAGCGTTCGGTGAAGGTGATCCCGTACAGGCGGGCGGCGGCGTGGAACACCCCGTCCCGGTAGACCCGGTCCAGCTCGAAGTAGGGCCGCAGGGCACTCTTGTCGAAGTCGTGGCGGGTCTTTTTGACCTTCTCGGCGTAGAAGGACCAGTCCCACGGCTCGATGGGGTGTCCGGCCTGTTCGGCCAGCGCCTCGGCCTCCTTCAGGGCGTTGCGGACGGCGGGGCCGACCAGCTGTCCGAGCCGTTCCTCGACCGCCTCGACGGTCCTGGCCGTCTGGTCGGAGACCTTGTGGGAGGCGTGGTCGGGGTGGCCGAGGAGGCCGGCCCGCTCGACGCGCAGTTCGGCGATCCGCGCGGCGAGGTCGAGGTTGGCCGGGGCGCGTTCCACGCTCAGGGTGTAGAGCCGCTCGCGCGTGCCGCGGTCGGTGAGCTGGGCGAGAGCGGGCTGCATGGTGAAGTTGAGCAGCGGGAGGACGTACTCCCCGTCCTTCTCGATCGCTCTGATCTGGGCTTCGTCGAGTCCGTCGAGCCGGGCGGGATCGCGGACGACGAGTGCGGAGTCGGAGGAGGCGCTGAGCACGTTCTGCGCGAAGTCCGTCGCGAGTCCGGCGAGCTCCTCGTTGAGCTGTCGCAGCCTGGCCTGTTCGTCGCCGGTGAGGTCGGCGCCCGCGTTGGCGAAGTCGGTCCGGTACCGCTCCAGGAGGCGGGCCTCCTCGGGGTCGGAGGCGGTGACCTGCTTGATCCTCTCCCACAGGGCGCGGTGGAGCGAGATCGCGTCCCGGTGGTTCGCCGCTCTGGGCGCGATCTCCTTCTCGATCTCCCTGATGCCGTCGGTGGCGTCGGAGCCGGCCAGGGTGCGGAACACGGTCTCGACGCGGTGGAGGGTCCGGCCGGACCGCTCCAGGGCGACGAGTGTGTTGTCGAAGGTCGCGGGCTCGGGGTTGTTCGCGATCGCCTCGATCTCGGCGAGGTGTTCCGCCATTCCCCGTGTGAACGCGGGAAGGAAGTGCTCCTCCCGGATGCCGGCGAAGTCGGGCAGCTGGTGGGGGAGACCGCTGGGAGCGAAGAACGGGTTGTCGGTCAAGGTTCGGGCTCCTCGTGTTCGTGCGCGTAGGCCCGGAGATCCGTGTGCCGGGAATGCCGGTGCTGTTCTATCGTGACCGGCCTGCCCTGTCACGCCGTGTTTGCACCTCGTTGGGGGAAGCCCCGCGCAGGTCCGGGGCCGGCGGGGCCCAGGGCACCGCCTCCCGGTCGGGACGTCCGGCGAAGGACGGATGGCGACCGATTCGTCCGGTCTCCCCTACGCTTCGGACAGGCGCGGGTCCGGCCCGGCTGCGCCTCCCCCGCCCACGGGCCCAGGGGAGGACCCTGTGCAGCATCCCCCATCGCCCCCGCCGGACGTGGTTCCCCCGCGTGGCGCGGGGAGCTACGTCCGGGTGTACGAGCGACGGCTCGTCACCGTGTACGCCCTCCTGGGTACGGCCTCCACGCTCCTGGCGGGGAACTTCGCGGCGATGGTCGTCGCCGCCGAGCCGAGGGGGCCCTTCGGGCTTCTCAGCGGCATGGCATGGGCGCGGTCCGCCCCTGTGTGGGCCGACACGGTCGCCGTCCTCACCCTGGTAGCCGTTCCGCCGCTCATGGGCTCGGTCCTGGCGTACATGGTGAACTGGTGGCCGCAACCGCATCAGCTTCCCCCGTGGACGACGCCGGAACACCTGCGCGCCGCTCGGGTCCTCCACCGCCGCGGGCTGCTCGGCGACGACGTCCGCACCAACCAGGTCGCCCGGGCCCTGTCGGAGGCGTCTCCCGGAAACCCGTCCCTCCCGCCCCACCCGCTCCGGAACATGCTCCCCGTGTCGATCGCCTGCCTCGTCCTGATGGTCGCCTGCGGTCTCTACGTCACCGCCCGGGCCCTCCGGGAGGGCGACCTCAACGGTCTCGCGTCCGGAGTGAACACCTTCCTCCTCTTCGTCGGCTCCGCGTCCTTGGTGCCTCTCTCCCGCGCAAGGAATGCGAGGGCGCACCGGTTCCTCGCTCTGTACGACGCGGCCCGCCAAGGACCGCCCCGCCAGGGGGGACCCTGGTGACCCCGGTGGCCGGACCCGGTCCGGCCACCGGGCCTGCGCGGAGTACCGTGCCCCCGGCTCCGGTTATCTGGCCATGTTCCGGTAGCGCCGGACGCAGAGCGGGAAGAAGACCGCGACGATGACCAGCGGCCACACCACCGCCATCGGCAGGGCGTTCTGCGCGACCCAGGTCTCGCCTCCCCACCCCGGGTTGCCGAACAGCTCACGGGTGGCGGTGACGGTGGACGACAGCGGGTTCCAGTCCGCGAGGGCGCCCAGCCACAGCGGCATGGTCGCGGTGGCCACGAACGCGTTGGACAGGAACCCCAGCGGGAACTCCAGGGTGTGCACGGCCGTGACCGCCCCCTCGCCCCGGGCGAGCAGTCCGACGTAGATGCCGGGCCACACCAGGGAGAAACGCAGCAGCAGGAGCAGTCCGATGCCGGCGGCGGCCTCTCCCCCGGTACCGTTCCACTGCCACCCCGCCAGCAGGCCGCAACCGACGAGGACCGCCAGCGTGATCGTCGACCTGACCATGTCCGCGGCGCACCGGCCCACCACGACGGCCGAGGGCGCCATAGGCATGGACCGGAAGCGGTCGGTGACGCCGCGCGCGACGTCGTTGGACACGGCCGTCACCGTCTCGCCCACGCCGAAGACCATGGTCATGGCGAACATGCCGGGCATCAGGAACTCGCGGTAGTCCCCGTCTCCGGGCACGGTCATCGCCCCTCCGAAGAGGAACCCGAACATCAGCAGCATCATCACGGGGAACAGCAGTCCCGCGACGAGCTGTCCGGGGCGGCGCAGCCAGTGGGCGACGTCACGGCGGGTGATGGTCCACCCGTCGGCGACCGCCCAGCGGAGGCGGTCGGCGACGCCGCCCTCCTCGGGGGCGCCGCCCACGGCGGTCGCGTCGGCCGGGGTGGCGATGGCGTTCATCGGACGGGTACCTCCTCGTTCTCCGTGAGGTGCAGGAAGACCTCGTCCAGGCTGGGGCGGCGCAGGGCGATGTCCTCCACCTCGATCCCGTGGTCCTCCAGGGCCCGCGCCACCTCGGTGAGCGCGGCGACCCGGTTCTTCACGCGGACACTGATCCGGCGGTTCTCCGCGTCCGTCTCCGGCTGCGCACCGACGATCCGCCGGATGAGGCCGACGGCCCTGTCGAGCGCGGCCGGATCGTGGACCACCAGGTCGACACGGTCGCCGCCCAGGCGGGACTTGAGCTCGTCAGGGGTGCCCTCGGCGACGACCCTGCCGGAGGAGACAACCGAGACACGGTCGGCGAGGCGGTCCGCCTCCTCCAGGTACTGGGTGGTGAGCAGGACGGTCGTACCGCCCGCGACCAGCTCCCGGACCGCGCCCCACACCTCGTTGCGGCTGCGCGGGTCGAGTCCGGTGGTGGGCTCGTCCAGGAACAGCACGGGCGGTGCCAGAACCATGCTCGCGGCCAGGTCGAGGCGGCGCCGCATGCCGCCGGAGTAGGCGCTGACCGGCTTCCTCCCGGTGTCGGCGAGGCGGAACCGCTCCAGCAGCTCGCCCGCCCGTGCGGCGGCCCGCCGGGCGCCCAGGTGGTAGAGGCGCCCGAACATCTCCAGGTTCTGGCGCCCGCTCAGCACCTCGTCGACGGCGGCGTTCTGTCCCACCAGGCCGATCCGCCGACGTACCCGGCTCCCGTGGGCGGCCACGTCGTGGCCGGCAACGCGGGCGGTGCCCTCGTCGGCGTGCAGCAGGGTGGTGAGCACGCGCACGGCGGTGGTCTTGCCGGCCCCGTTGGGTCCGAGGAGTCCGCACACGCTGCCGGCGGGTACCTCAAGGTCGAACCCCCTGAGCGCCCAGCTCCTCCCGTACCTCTTCCCCAGACCGCGCGCGGTGACAGCGCTCTCGGTCGTCTCCACGGTGTTCCCCTCTCCCTCAGCCGCTCCCGGCTTCCGTACGCCGTACTGTACGGTCTACGTTCTGAGGAACACAAGGACTCCGCAGATAATTCCGTACGGCATAAAGCATTACTCCTCGCACCCCGGACCCGACCTCTGGAGCGGCTCGGTGCCCCAGCACCGCCGACCCGACCCACCGGCACGGGCGGGCACCCTCCGAAGCACCACAGCCGGTGGCCCGGAGGGTGCGCGCGGCCGCCGACCGCGGTTGTCCACAGGGCCGATCGCCATCTACCGCTTCCTTCCGGCTCCTGATTCCATGGGGTGAAAGTGGACGACAGGACGGAGAAGCCGGTGCCGGAGACCAGGACCCCGCCCACCGTGACGCTCCGGCGCGGGACCGCCCCACACCCCCGGCTCCCCGGTCCCGGTACCCCCGACCGGCGCGGCCCCTGGCACTACCTGTGGTGGCTCGTCGCCGCGCAGCCCCTCCGAGTCCTGACCGGCTCCTTCTGGGGCACCGTCTGGATGGTCGGCCTGATGGTGCCGCCCTACCTGCTGGCCCGCGCCGTGGACGACGGGCTGCGCGCCGGGGACCGGTCGGCCCTGCTGCTCTGGGCGTCCGCGTTCGCGGCGGTGGGCCTGGCCAACGCGCTCGTCTCGATCATGCGCCACCGCACGATGACCCTCGTACGGCTGGACGCGACGCTGCGCACCATCCGTGTGGTGGCCCGGCACGCGGCGCGTCTGGGCTCCGCCCTGCCCCTCCGGATCTCCTCCGGCGAACTGTCCGCCCTGCAGGTGCTGGACGTGGGCCGGATCGCGCAGATCCTCACCCTGACCGGCCCCGGTGTCGGTGCGGTGGTCGCCTACGCGGGTGTCACCGCCCTCCTGTTCACCATCTCCCTCCCGCTCGCCGTGGTCGTGGTGGTCGGCGTCCCCCTTCTGGCCGTGACCGTGGGCCCGCTGCTGCGTGGCGTACACGGGAGGCAGAGCGAGTACCGGGAGCGGGAGGGCCGTCTCACCGAGCTGGCCGGCGACATCGTGGCCGGCCTGCGCGTGCTCGGCGGTATCGGTGGCCGGGACCGCTTCGCGGCCCGGTACCGGGAGCGCTCGTCGGCGCTCCTCCGCCAGGGGTACAGGCTCGGGTCCACCACGAGCTGGTTCGACGCGGTGAGCTCCTGCCTACCGGTGGTGTTCCTGGCCGCGGTCACCTGGATCGCCGCCCGGCTGGCGCTGTCCGGGGAGATCACCGTCGGCGAGATGGTCGCCGTGTACGGGTACGTGGCCGTGCTGGTCATCCCGGTGTTCTCCCTGATCGAGGCAGCCGGCGACCTCACCCGCGGACACGTGTCGCTGAAGCGGGTGGTGCGGTTGCTCGGGTTCTCCCCGCCGTCCTCCGAGGTCGGCGCGGCTCCCCCGGCCGGACCGTCCGAACTCGTCGACCCCCGGACCGGGACACGGGTGCGCCCCGGGGAGACGATCGCGCTGGTCTCCGTCGAGGCCGGGGACGCCGCCGACGTGGTGGAGCGCCTGGGCCGGTACACCGACTCCGAGGCCACCTGGGGAGGGGTGCCCTTGCGCGACATGGATCCCGCGGCCGTCCGGGACCGTGTGCTGGTCGGGGACAACGAGGCGTACCTGTTCGCCGGTCCGCTGCGCGAGGTGGTCTCGGTGCACGGAGACCGGACCGACGCGGAGGTCATGGCGGCCCTGCGGACGGCCGGGGCACTGGACGTCGTCTCCACCGTGCCCGGCGGGCTGGACTCGGCAGTGGAGGCCCAGGCCCGCAACCTGTCCGGCGGACAGCGCCAGCGGGTGCGGCTGGCGCGCGCGGTACTCGCCGACCCGGAGGTCCTTCTCCTGGTCGAGCCGACCTCCGCGGTGGACGCCCACACCGAGGCGACCGTCGCGGACCGGCTCCGCGAGGCGCGACGCGGGCGGACCACGGTGGTCGTGAGCACCTCTCCACTACTGCTCGCCCGCATGGACCGGGTCGTCCTTCTCTCCCGGGGCCGGGTGGCTGCGGAGGGCACCCACGGCGCACTGCTCGACACCAGACCGGACTACCGGGCGCTGGTCTTGCGGGGCTCGGAGGAGGCCGGAGGGGACGGATCGTGAGGCACGGTCCCGGGCGAGCGGGGCCCCGAGCCCGGAAAGCCCGCGACCCCGGCCTCCGACAAGGTGGACGACGGTGGCGGGGCCAGGTGGCGGGGCGGCCGAAGCGGAGGCTGGACATGAGGACCGGAACCGAAACGAGTGGACACGGGGCGCGGCTACCGGTGGCCGACGCCGCCACCGTACGGCGGGACTTCTGGGGGTTCCTGCACGCGGAACGCCAACCGCTCGTCCTGCTCATGGCGGTCACCTGCCTGGCGAGCGCCGTCGGTCTGGTCGGCCCCTACCTGCTGGGGCGAATCGTCAACCTGCTGGAGGCGGGGGAGGCCACCGTCGATGCGGTCGACGGACTGGCCCTCGCCGTCCTGGTATGCGCGATCGCGCAGCTGGTACTGACCCGGTACGTGCGCCTGTGTGCCTTCCGTTTCGGGGAGCGCTCCCTGAGCCGGGTGCGGGAGGAGTTCGTCGACCGGGTCCTCGCCCTGCCGGTCCGGTTGGTGGAGCGCTCCGGGACCGGTGACCTGACCGCGCGGGCCTCCGGAGATGTCGGAGTCGTCGGAACGACCCTGCGCAACGCCGTCCCGGACGTGTTCCCCGCCCTGGTGCAGATCCTCTTCCTCCTCGCGGCGGTGTTCTGGCTCAGCCCGCCGATGGGGGTTGTCGTCCTGGTGGGCGTGCCCCCGGTCTGGCTGGCATCACGCTGGTACCTGCGCCGTTCGCGACCCGCCTACCTGGCGGAGGGGGCCGCCGTCTCCACCGCGTTGGAGGGGGTGACGGCCACAGCGGAGGGGGGCCGCACCGTGGAGGCCCTGAACCTGCGGGACGCCCGGGTGGCGGGGACCGACCGGGACGCGGAGGAGCTCTACCTCACCCGGCGGCGTACCCTGCGCCTGCGCTCGGTGCTGTACCCGGTCGCCGACATCGCGTTCCTGCTGCCCGCCTCCGTGGTCCTGGTGGCGGGCGGGCTGCTCCACCTGGAGGGCGCGGTGAGCCTCGGGCTGGTGGTGACCTGCTGCCTGTACATGCGGCAGGTGGAGGAACCCGCCGCCCGGATCATGTTCTGGGTGGAGGAGCTGCAACGGGGCGGTGCGTCGTTCGCCCGGCTCCGCGGGATCGGCGGCGCCGTGGCTGAACCGGTGTCCGCGCCCCGGATTCCGGCGGACGACCGGATCGAGGTGCGGGAGGCCCGCTACGCGTACGTGGACGGCCAGGACGTGCTGTGCGGGATCGACCTGTCCGTGCGTCCGGGTGAGCGGCTGGCGCTGGTCGGCCCGTCGGGCGCGGGCAAGACCACGCTGGGCCGCCTGCTGGCCGGGATGGACGCGCCGCGTTCGGGCGGGGTGCTGGTGGGCGGGGTTCCCGTCGCCGAACTCGGGCCGGAGGAGCTTCGCAGACGGATCGTCCTGGTCACCCAGGAGCACCACGTGTTCGTCGGGACGCTGCGCGACAACCTCGCCATCGCGGCGGAGGAAGCCGAGGACACCGTCCTGCTCCGCGCGCTCTCGGCGGTGGACGCGGACTGGGTGCGGGACCTACCGGAGGGGCTGGACACCCCGCTGGGGGCGGACGGCACGGTACTGGACGCGGCCCGGGTGCAGCAGGTGGCTCTGGCCCGGGTGGTGTTGGCCGATCCCCACACGGTGGTCCTGGACGAGGCGACCTCGCTTTTGGACCCGGCCTCGGCACGGCACACCGAGCGCTCGCTGGCCGCGGTGCTGGAGGGCCGCACGGTGATCGCGATCGCGCACAGGCTGCACACGGCCCACGACGCCGACCGGGTGGCGGTGGTGGAGGGTGGGAGGATCACCGAACTGGGGACGCACGACGACCTCGTCGGCACGGGCGGACCGTACTCGGCGCTGTGGAGGTCGTGGCACGGCGGCACCACGTGACCTCTCCGTCGCGTCGTGGCGCCGGGCCGACACCACCGCCTACCGCCCGGCGCGGCCGGTGGGTCAGCGGGCGTGGGGGTAGGGGGCGACGGGATACCGGGCCTGGTGTGCCAGCCGGGCGTCCGCGCCATCGGCCAGAGCCTGGAGCGCGTCGTCCAGCGACGCGAAGACCTCCCAGTCGGGCAGCCCGGCCTCGGCCGCGATCCGCCGGGTCAGGAGGAGTTCCAGACCCTCGACACGAGCGCCCTTCCAGACCTTGTCGGAGAGGCTGACCAGCAGGTCCTCCATGGTTCTCCCCTCGGCTGACCAGTCGCCGTGGGTGGCACAGAACCGGGCCAGACGCGCGGGGACGCCCCGGGAGAGCAGCAGCAGCTCCCCCGCCTCCTCGTGCCGGCGGCCCGGCCCGGTCAGCTCCTCGGGGTGCTCGGTCTTGCCGATGTCGTGCACGGCGGCGCCGAAGCGAACCGCCTCGGCGTCCACCGGCAGGCGGGGATGGTGGTCGGACAGCCAGGAGAGCAGGGCCACCGCCACCCCGTGGACCAGTTCACCGTGCGCGCGCAGGCGGGGCGGCGCCCCCGTGGCGGCCAGGAGCCGGGACGCCTCGTCCGGAACCGGGATCGGGGTCGTGTGCATCGGTCCGGCTCTCCGTCTCCCGCGCGGTCCGCGCGCACATCAGAAGGGGGCAGCCGCGTGCCACCCCGCGCCCCCGGGGACCGGTCCTGCCGCTGAGCCCTCGGCCGCTCCCGGGGACGCGGACGCGAAGGGGGAGGGCGAAGCACGCCGGTGTTCGCACCCGCTCCGTTTTCGGCGCAGGAGGGCGTCGGCGTGCCGAGCGTACCCGGCGGCTCGCGCCGCCGCAGGGGTGCTGCCCGCAACGGTTCAGCCCGGCGCAAGGCGTCGCCGCCTCCCGCGAACCGTCGGCACTCTCGGGAACAATGCGGGGACCGCCACCCACAACCGAGGAGCCCACATGCCCGACCAGGACCAGCGCTGCGCCTGGGCCAGGAACGCGTCGGAACTGATGACGGCCTACCACGACGAGGAGTGGGGCAGGCCGTCCCGGGACGACGCGTACCTGTTCGAGATGCTCGTACTGGAGGGCGCACAGGCAGGGCTCTCCTGGGCCACCGTGCTCAACAAGCGGGAGAACTACCGTCGCGCCCTGGGCGGCTTCGACCGCGCCCGGATCGCGGAGTACGGCCAAGGCGACACCGACCGGCTCCTCGCGGACGCCGGCATCGTCCGCAACCGGCTCAAGGTGGCTTCGGTGGTGCGCAACGCCCGCTCCTTCGAGCGGGTGCGCGAGGAGTACGGCACCTTCGCCGACTACCTGTGGGGGTGGGTGGACGGCGAGACCGTGGTCAACCGCTTCACTGAGCCGTCACAGGTTCCGGCGAGCACCCCGCTGTCCGACCGGATCGGCAAGGACCTCAAGAAGCGCGGCTTCAACTTCGTCGGCACCACGATCGTGTACTCCTACCTCCAGGCCGTCGGGGTGGTCGACGACCACCTGGTCGGGTGCCCCGCCAAGCCCGCCTGATCCGCCCCTCCGCGAGGTCCGTCGCGGCCCTTCCACGCCCGTTTCCGTGTGCACGGGGCGGACCTCGCCTCCATGGCGGTCACAGCCCCTCACCGGGGACGGCCGTGCGGGCAGGCACCGGCCCCCCGTGACCACCCTGCCGTACACTGACCGGGCACCGGACCGGAAGAGCAGGGCCGTCAATGTCCACCCAGCACACCACGAGCGGCGACCCCGCGCGCAGCCTCGCCCTGCTGTGGCGCACCCAGGAACCCACCAGCAGGCGCAACAAGCCAAACCTCAGCGTGGACCGGATCGTGTCCGTGGCCTCCGAACTCGCCGACGCCGACGGTCTCGCCGCACTCTCCATGCGCAAGGTCGCCGAACGCCTGGGCGTCGGCACGATGTCGCTGTACACCTACGTCCCGGGCCGGGGCGAGCTGGTCGACCTGATGCTCGACGCCGCCTACGCGGGCCTGCACCCGGGTGGCGAGCGGCACGACGACTGGCGGGACCGGCTGCACGCGATCGCGCACGCGAACTGGCGGCTGTTCCTGCGCCACCCGTGGATGCTCCAGGCCTCCCGCGGACGCCTGCTGGGACCCCACCTCGTCGCCAAGTACGAGTACGAACTGGCCGCCGTCGACGGCCTCGGTCTGACCGACGACGAGATGGACTCCACGGTCAGCCTGGTCAACAGCTACGCGGAGGGCGCCGCCGGCCAGGCGGTGGCGGTCAGCGAGACCGAGCGGGCGTCGGGCATGACCGACGGCCAGTGGTGGCGGACGCACGGCCCGGTCCTCGCTTCCCTGGTGAGGGACAGCGACTACCCGATCGCCTCCCGTGTCGGGAGCTCCGTCGGGCGTGAGCACCAAGCCGTCTACCCCGCCGGGCACGCCTTCGCGTTCGGGCTGGAGCGCATCCTCGACGGAGTCCAGGTCCTCGTGGACTCCCGGGCCCCCTCGACGCGGGACACGTAGCCCTCACGGCACATGATGCGCGGTCCCCGTCGGTTAGCCCGCAGGTGCTCCCACCGGCGGAGCCCTGCCGCCACCTGCCCGATCCGCCCGGTGTGCGACGGCCGGCCGCGACCCGCCGGGGGGACAGGCCCAATTTTCCCGTCCGCAGGCCCCCGGATCGATACGGTGAGGTCCGGAGCCACGCGGAGCGAACCCGGGGAGCGGCATGGAGGACATCGGCCTTGCGTTGATCGGGGACCTGTACCGCAGGTACCGCGAACCCCTGGCGAAGGTGCGCGACGCACAGCGCGAGTTCCTCCATGACACGCGGGGCCGCATGACCCCGCAGCTCGACGACCTGGAAGCGGAGATCACCTACCTGCTCCTGCGCGAGACCCGGCCGGACACGGTCATGG
Source organism: Nocardiopsis sp. NPDC058631 (assembly GCF_042716955.1). Taxonomy (NCBI): domain Bacteria; kingdom Bacillati; phylum Actinomycetota; class Actinomycetes; order Streptosporangiales; family Nocardiopsidaceae; genus Nocardiopsis; species Nocardiopsis sp. NPDC058631. Next base: position 32,371 of record NZ_JBHXQY010000057.1, read on the forward strand.
AGCTGGGCACGTTCCACGGCTGGTCCACGACGTGGATCCTGTCGGCGCTGCGCGACAACAGGGCGGGGACCCTGCACTCCTTCGACATCGTGGACAACGTGGTGGAGAACGTGCCGACCGACCTGTCGCTGGGCCGCTGGGAGTTCCACGGGGGCGATGTCCGGGAGAACCTGGCGCGGGTCCCGGAGGGGATCGGCTACCTGTTCGTGGACGCCGCCCACAACGGCCGGTTCGCGCGGTGGTACCTGTCGGAGCTGTTCCCCCGGGTCGCCCCCGGCACCCCGGTCAGCGTCCACGACGTCTTCCACGGGAAGCGGGCCCTGCCGCTGACCGAGGGCGCGGTCGTGTTGGCGTGGCTGCGGAGGACGGGCACGGACTTCTTCACACCCTCCCGGAGGAGGGCACCCGCCCCGTACACCGCGCTCCTGGAGCTCAGGGAGGACCTGGGTCTGGGAGAGCCGGTGCGCGCCGGCACGGACAACCCGATGATCTACTTCCGGATGCCCGTGCACCCGCCCGCCGCCTGAACAGCGCTCCGCCGACGGTCAGGGCCGGCCCCGCCCCCACTCGGGCGCGCGCCCGAGGGAGCGCAGGCGTACCGGAGCGGGGCGGGGCCGGGAAGAGCACTCCCTAGAGCGCCGCGGCCTCCTTGGCCAGCCGGGTGACGCCGTCCCAGTCGCCCGCCGTCACCAGGCCGGCCGGTGTCAGCCAGCTGCCGCCCACGCAGCCCACGTTGGGCAGGGCCAGGTAGTCGGGGGCCGATCCGACGGTGATCCCGCCGGTCGGGCAGAAACGTACCTGGGGCAGGGGGCCCGACAGCGACTTCAGGAACGCCGCGCCGCCCGACGCCTCCGCGGGGAAGAACTTCATCGCCGACAGGCCGCGCTCCAGGAGGTCCATCGCCTCGGAGACGGTGGCCACGCCCGGCAGGAAGGGCAGGCCGGTGTCGGCCATGGCGGAGGCGAGAGCGGCCGTGCACCCGGGGCTCACCAGGAACCGTGCACCCGCGTCGGCCGCCGCACGCGCCTGCTGGGGGGTGACCACTGTTCCGGCGCCGACCACGGCCTCGGGCACCTCGGCCGCGATGCGCTCGATGGCCTCCAGCGCGGCCGGGGTCCGCAGCGTCACCTCGATGCCGGGCAGACCGCCCGCGACCAGTGCGCGTGCCAGCGGCACGGCGGTCTCCGCGTCGGAGACCACCACCACCGGCATCACCGGGGCGAGGTCGAAGATGTCCGCGCCCGAACGGGGGCTCGTCGTCATGTGTGTCTCCGTCTGTCTGGTGTCCGTGGGTCGGTGCGGGCGCGCCGTGGCCCGGGGCCGGTACCCCGGCGCGCCCGCGGTCCGGGCTGGGGCTGCCGGGGTCAGAAGACCCCGGCTCCGGCCTCCGCCGGTCCGACCACGCCGCGCAGGGCGGCGAACAGTTCACGGCCGGTTCCGGTCGAGGAGTCCGCGGTGGGTCGCGCGGGCTCGCGCCCGGAGAGGTCGGCCAGCACCTCCAGTGTGCCCGTGGTGGCGTCCAGGCGGATCACGTCGCCGTCGCGCACGTAGGCGAGGGCGCCGCCGGCGACCGCCTCCGGGGAGACGTGGATGGCGGCGGGCACCTTGCCCGAGGCTCCGGACATGCGGCCGTCGGTCACGAGCGCCACCTTCTGGCCCCGGTCCTGGAGCACGGCCAGCGGCGGGGTGAGCTTGTGCAGTTCGGGCATGCCGTTGGCACGCGGCCCCTGGAAGCGCACGACCGCGACGAAGTCGCCGGTGAGCTCGCCCGCGGTGAAGGCCGCCTGGAGTTCGGACTGGTCGGCGAAGACCCTGGCGGGGGCCTCGACGACGTGCCGCTCCGGCGCGACGGCCGAGGTCTTGATGACGGCGCGGCCCAGGTTGCCCGAGAGCATGCGCAGGCCGCCGTCGGGGGCGAAGGGGTCGTCCACTCCGCGCAGCACGGTGGTGTCGCCACTCTCCTTGGGCCCGTCCCCCCAGGTCAGGGTGGACCCTTCGAGGCTGGGGGTCTGCCGGTAGCGGCCCAGCCCCTCGCCCATGACGGTGCGCACGTCCTCGTGGAGCAGTCCGGCGTCCAGGAGGGAGCCGATCAGGTAGGCCATGCCTCCGGCCTCGTGGAACTGGTTCACGTCGGCGGCGCCGTTGGGGTACATGCGGGTGAGCAGCGGCACCACCTCGGACAGGTCCGCGAAGTCGTCCCAGGTCAGATCGATCCCGGCGGCGCGGGCGATGGCCACCAGGTGCAGCGTGTGGTTGCTGGATCCACCGGTGGCCAGCAGGGCGACCACGGCGTTGACCACGGCGCGCTCGTCGACCTGCTCTCCGACCGGGTTGTGGGAGTCCCCCAGCGCGGTCTGTCCGAGCACGCGGCGGCCTGCCTCGGCGGTGAGCGCCTCACGCATCGGGGTGCCCGGCTGCTCGAAGCTGGACCCGGCCAGGTGCAGGCCCATGACCTCCATGAGCATCTGGTTGGAGTTGGCTGTGCCGTAGAAGGTGCAGGTACCCGGCGAGTGGTAGGCGGCGGACTCGGCCTGGAGGAGTTCGCGGCGGTCCGCCTTGCCCTCGGCGAACTTCTGGCGCACCCGCGCCTTGTCCTTGTTGGGCAGCCCGGAGGGCATGGGCCCGGCGGGCACGAACGCCACCGGGAGGTGGCCGAAGGACAGGGCGCCGATGAGCAGGCCGGGCACGATCTTGTCGCACACCCCGAGCATGAGGGCGCCGTCGAACATGTCGTGGGACAGGGCGATGGCGGTGGCCATGGCGATGACGTCCCGGCTGAACAGGGACAGCTCCATGCCCGCGCGGCCCTGGGTGATGCCGTCGCACATGGCGGGCACCCCGCCCGCGAACTGGGCGACGCCGCCGGCCTCGGCGACGGCGGCCTTGATGAGTGCCGGGTAGGTCTCCAGCGGCTGGTGCGCGGAGAGCATGTCGTTGTAGGAGGAGACGATCGCCAGGTTGGGCTTGACGTCGCCGGACAGCGCGAGCTTGTCGGAGACGCCGCAGGCCGCGAACCCGTGGGCGAGGTTGGCGCAGCCCAGGGCGGAGCGGGCCGGTCCCTGGCCCGCCGCCTCGGCGATCCGGGCCAGGTACGCGGACCTGGTGTCGGCGCTGCGCTCGGCCAGGCGCCGGGTGACGTCGGCGACGACGGGGTGGACTCCGGGCCCGTACCCGGTCGTCTCAGGGGTGTTCGCGGTCATCGGGGTTGCTCCTCTTCGTACCACGTGCGGCCGGTGCGGCCGATGAGCCGGTGCGCGCCTGCGGGGCCCGCGCTTCCGGCCGGATAGGTCTCGGGGGTGGTGTCCGTGTTGTTCCAGGCCTCGATGACGGGGTCCACCCAGCGCCAGGCGGCCTCGACCTCGTCGCGGCGCATGAAGAGGGTGGAGTCCCCCGCCAGCACGTCCATCAGCAGCCGCTCGTAGGCCTCGGGCGAGCGGGTGGAGAAGGTGTCGGCGAAGCTGAGTTCGAGGGGGACGGGCCGGAGCCGCAGTGCCCCCGCGCCGGGTGTCTTGGCCAGCATGGTCAGGTGTATGCCCTCGTCCGGCTGGAGCCGGATGACGAGGCTGCCCGCTCCGGGACCGGTGTCGGCACCGGGGAAGATCGTGTGCGGCACATCCCGGAAACGGATCACGATCTCCGAGCGGGCGTGGCCGACGCGCTTGCCGGTGCGCAGGTAGAAGGGCACGCCCGCCCAGCGCCAGTTGGCGACCTCGGCGCGCAGCGCCACGAAGGTCTCGGTGTCGCTGACGGCGGGGCCACCCGCCTCGTCGAGGTAGCCGAGGACCTCGGTGCCCTGGACGGTGCCGCGCCCGTACTGGCCCCGGGCGGTGTCCTCGGCCACCTGGTCGCCGGTGAGGGGCCGCAGCGACTGGAGGACCTTGAGCTTCTCGTCGCGCACGGCCTCGCGGTCGTAGCTGGCCGGGGGTTCCATGGCGGTCAGGCAGAGCAGCTGCAGGAGGTGGTTCTGCACCATGTCGCGCATGGCGCCGGAGGTGTCGTAGTAACCGCGCCGTCCGCCGGTCCCGAGGGTCTCGGTGGCGGTGATCTGCACGTGGTCGATCCAGCGGGAGTTCCACAGGGGTTCGAGGAAGACGTTGGCGAACCGCAGCACGAGCAGGTTCTGCACGGTCTCCTTGCCCAGGTAGTGGTCGATCCGGTAGGTCCGCCGTTCGTCGAAGACGGCGCCCACGGCGTCGTTGACGGCCTGGGAGGAGGCGAGGTCGCGTCCCAGTGGCTTCTCCATGACGACCCGGGCCTCGGCGGTGACGAGCCCGGCCTCGTCCAGTCCTCGGCAGATGTCGCCGGAGATCATCGGCGGGACGGCGAGGTAGAAGACGCGGTCGCGGTCCGGGACGAGGGCGGAGGCGAGGTCGGTCCATCCGGTGGGGTCTCCGCCGACGTCCACGGTGACGTGGGAGAGGCGGTCGAGGAAACGGCGGAGCACGTCGGGCTCGACCACCTGGACAGCGGGATGACCGCGAACGGCCGAGGAGGTCTTGTCCCTCAGGTCCGCACCGGTGAGGCCGTCGCGCGAGACGGCGATGACACGCGTCCCCTCGTCCAGGTGGCCGTCGCGGTCCAACAGGTACAGGGAGGGGAGGAGTTTGCGCATGGACAGGTCGCCGGTGCCCCCGAAGACCACCAGGTCGGTGGGGCGGGGCGCGGACTGCTGCGACATCTTCGGGCTGCTCCTGCGGGGAGGGAGAAGAGAGGGCGGTGCTGCGACGGGGGGTGGTGCGGAGTGGGATGACCCGGGGGGTTCGGGACCATTCGCCGCTTTCGACCTTACGCCGGACTATGGTAAAAAACCAAGCACAGTTGAGCACACTTCTTTACATAACCTCCCAGTCTTCGAGGCTTAACCCCATGGTTGAATGAGATATGGCCAGAACCCCGGGACGCCTGTCCTCTGCTGCCACCAGTGGCCACATCCTTGAGCTGATCCGCTCCGGCACCGCGACCAGCCGGTCCGAGATCGCCCGGGTCACGGGGCTCTCCCGACCCTCCGTGGCCCTGCGCGTCACCGAGCTGATCGGCGGCGGCCTCGTCACGGAGGGAACCGGAGCGGCCTCCAGCGGCGGTCGACCCCCCACACTCCTGGAGTTCAACGCCGGTAGCGGGCTCATCCTCACCAGCGCTCTCGGCATGGCCCGCAGCCAGGCGGCCGTGTGCGACCTCAACGGCGACGTCCTCGTGCGCACGCCCGGTTCCCCCGACATGGAGAAGGGTCCCGACGCGACAGTCCCCTGGCTGCTCGAAGCGTGGTCGGAGCAGATCGCCTCCCTCGGACGCGGGCCCGGCGACGTCCGCGGCGTGGGCATCGGACTGCCCGGAACCGTCGAGTTCCACGCGGGCCGAGCCGACGACCGCCCCTTCCTGGGCAAGTGGGCGGGCGTGGCCCTGGCCCCGCTCGTGGCAGAGCGCTTCCCCGTCCCGGTGATGGTCGACAACGACGTCAACGTGATGGCTCTGGGCGAACACATCGCGGGGGGCCACGGCCATCCCGACGACATGGTCTTCGTGAAGGTCTCCACCGGGATCGGCGCCGGGCTGCTGTCCGGGGGGCGCCTGCTGCGCGGATCACTGGGCGCCGCCGGCGAGATTGGTCACATCCCGGTGCGCGACGGCGGAGGCCTGCCCTGCCGCTGCGGCAACACCGACTGCCTGGAAGCGGTCGCGGGCGGCCGACGGCTCCTTGAGCAGGCTGCCGAGCGGGGGCGGCGGGCGGACACGCTCAAGGACCTGGTGGCCCTGGCCGTCGGCGGCGACCCCGTGGCCGTGACCCTCGTGCGAGAGGCCGGGCGTCGGCTCGGCGAGGCGCTCGCCGGAGCCGTGAACCTCCTCAACCCCGAGGTCATCGTGCTGGGTGGGGATCTGTCGGAGGCCTACGACCACCTGGTCGCGGGCGTCCGCGAGGTGGTGTTCCAGCAGTGCACGGCCCTGGCGACCCGCCAGTTGCGTGTGGTGTCCAGCTCCCTGTGGGACGACGCCGGGGTGCGCGGCTGCGCGGCCATGGTCACCGAGGAGATCCTGTCACCGGAGTCGGTGAACAAACTCCTGGCCGGGTGACGCCTCCGGGGTCCGGACGATCGCCTGTCCACAGGCTGTGGACAGAGCGTGTTATCTCTTCACGCGAGCGGGCACCTCTCTGAGGAGGGGACGACCGTCCCACCGCGCCCACCCACCCCTGCCCCGCCCCACGCCGACCTTGTCGACCTGCGATGACGCTCCCCGCGGCGAGCGTCCGGCTTGCGTTGCCACTTGACAATGACCCCCGATGTGGCGAATAGTCGCCCAGCACCGGCCCCCACCCCCGCACATCCCCAGTCACCACCCCGTGACCGCACCCCGTGCGGACCCCCGCCCGGAAAGGTCCTTCCCGTGCTTCTAGAGAACCCGCTCGTGCTGATCCTGTTGGGAGCCGGAATCAGCCTGGCCACCAGTGTCGTGGTGACCGGCTTCCAGGCCCGGCACACCAGGCGCAACGACATACGCGTCTCCTCCCGTTCCTCCGCTCGTAGCCTGACCAGTGCCCTCATCGCCGAGCGCGACTCCGACGGCGGCCAGGAGAGCTTTCTCGCCGAGGCCGAGCTGACGGTCATGTCGATGACCGACCGCAAGACCCGGGACCGGCTGCGCGACATCATCCGCCTGCTCCGCGAGCGCGGCCTCCCCGAGATCGAGGAGCTCAGCGGCGTCAAGTCCGAGCGTGCCCGGCGGCTGCTGTGCGACCACGCCCTGGAGGTGCTGGGCGCCCACCTGCGTTCCGAGCGGCTACCCGAGGTCCCCTCCCAGGTCCGCAAGATGTTGACCATCGAGGAGGAGGCGCTGAGCATCCACTCCGGTGAGACGCCGCGCCCCACCGAACCCATCGCCAAGAGCGCCGTGACCGCCCGCCCCCGGCACACGGGAACCAAGCCCGCTGCGCGAAAGACCACCAAGGCGACCCCCGACAAGGCCACGGCCAAGCCCACCGCGAAGCCTGCGGCCAAGGGCGGCAGATCCACGGCCACCGCGGAGGAGCCCGAGCAGGGAAGCGCCTTCTGGGACGACTGACCCGGAATACGCAGCTTTCTTGCGTATGATCCCGCCGTGCGGACCTGATCTGCCGTTCGCACGGCGGGTCAGAAGTGATTCTTGCGGGCATGGATGAGAAAGTCGGGCACGGAGGGGTCGGTAGCCAGCCGCCCGACAAAGGAATTGTGCTGCGCAATTGTGGTCAGGAGCCTCACGCGTGGACAACCTGAGTGCGCAAGCGAAGAGAACTTCACCTAGGATCTCTGCCACACGCGGGTTTCCGTGTCGTCGGCCGCGTCCTTTCTCCGGTATGGCCGGCCCCCTGTGGGCCGCATCCGGATCCCCAGCCTGCCCCGGCCCGGGCGGCCACCCGCACCAGTGTCCCGCGCGACCTCCACCCTCCCCCAGACACGGACACGTGGCCCTTCGGTCAGATGTCCGACCGTTGGCACGTCCCGCTGTCCGAACTCACCGAGATTGCAACGATGCGCGCTGACGAGAACTCCTCCGCCGATCCCGGCGCGGACAAGACCCCAGACAAGACGCCCGAGAAGGCATCCGACGCAGACCCCGGGCCCGGAGCGCGGACCTCCGCGGCCACCGGTCCCGGAGCGGACGGAACCGTGCGCGAGGGCGTGAACGGTGACGAGCCGGACGGCTCACCCGCCGAGGCCACGGACGCCGGGGCCTCCGGCGTACCGGAGGACGCCACCGCCCCGGACGAACCCCGGGGCACCCCCGCCGCGCCCACCCACGGCGGGAAGCCCCCGCAGACCGGTCGGCACGAGCGTCCCGCCGAGGGCACCGCGCCCACCGAGGACCTCGGCGACGAGGACGTGATGGCGCTGGTGACGGCCATCTCGCCATCGTCGTCGAAGCCCGAGGGGCCCGAGGACACGGACCGTGGTGCCGACTCCGCGGCTCCGGCCTCCGGAGCGGAACCCACCGCGTCCGGGACCGGCTCCCCCGCCGAACCCGGGGGGCATGGGAGCGAGAAGTCCACGACGCCGGTGCCGGTCGACGGCAGCGCGGTCGACGCAGGTTCCGGGGGTTCCGGGGGCGACGGAGCAGGGGCCGCGCCGCCTCCGCCCCCAGGCCCGCGCAAACGCCGCCGTGGCCGCAGGATCGCCGGGTGGACCGCGGCCGTCCTCACCCTCGTCCTGGCGGCCGGGGTCGCCACGGCCTACGGCTACTACCACTCACTGCGCTCCGGCATGATCCAGCACGACCTGGGTTCGGCGCTCAAGGAGGAGGACCGCCCCGACAAGATCAGCGACGCCGTCAACATCCTCTTCATCGGTTCCGACGGCTACGAGGAGGGGAGCACCGCGTACCGCGACGAGTTCGAGGGTGAGCGCTCGGACTCGATCATGCTGGCGCACATCTCGCCCGACAACCGCGTCTCCGTGGTCAGCTTCCCCCGGGACTCCCTGGTCCAGCTTCCCCAGTGCGACTCCTACGGCAACACCGAGGGCACGTACGGCTACTTCGGGATGGTCAACGCCGCCATGTACCACGGCGGACCTCCGTGCGTGGTCCGCACCGTCGAGTCTTTGACCGACATCCGCGTCGACCACTTCGTGCACCTGAGCTTCATGAGTTTCCGGGACGTCGTCAACGCCATCGGCGGCGTCGACATCTGCATCCCCGAGCCGATGAGCGACCGCCGGTCCCAACTCGACATCGACGCGGGTCAGCAGACGCTCGACGGGGACGAGGCCCTGTCCTTCGTACGCGCCCGGTACGAGATCGGGGACGGCGGAGACATCGGCCGCATCGACCGGCAGCAGATGTTCCTGGCCGCCCTGGCGGACCAGGTGACCAGCAGTGACGTGATGAGCAGCCCGACCAAGCTCAACGGCGTCCTCCAGGCGGTGGCGCAGCACAGCGCCACCGACCGGGAGCTCACGCTCGACCGGATGCTCTCGATCGCCGTCACACTGGCCGACGTGGACCTGTCCGACATCGAGTTCCACACCGTGCCCTGGTACCAGGCGCCCTCCGACCCCAACCGGGTGATGTGGGACGAGGCGGAGTCCGCCGAGCTTTTCGCCGCTGTGCGCGAGGACCGGCCCCTGCCCGCCCTGCTCGCAGCCGACGACGCGGCGGCGCCGCAGGACCCGCCCAGCGACTCCCCCTCCCCGGATGACGCGGAGTCCGCCCGCCCCGGCGAGGGGCGTGACGCCACGTCCAACCCGTGCGCCGACGGCCTGGGCTTCGGCACCGGGGAGGAAACGGAGTAGGCACCCGTTCCGGCCCGCCTCCGAGCGTGCGCGGACCGGACCGCGCCGTGGGGGCCCGCGCCGCGCCGCCGCCGGCCCCCAGCGTGGGCCACCGGAAGAAAAAAACAAAAAAAAACAAAAAAAAAAAAAAA
>NZ_JBHXQY010000058.1:0-41758 GCF_042716955.1 Nocardiopsis sp. NPDC058631
GCTACTCGTCTTGCGAGAGATTGCCTGGAGGCCGCTCGCGGCGATCGGCGCAAGCGCCGAATCAACCGAAAGCATCCACGGAACACGCCCTAGTCCAGCGGCCCCCCGGCCACGTAGATGACCTGACCGGACACGAACCCGGCGTCCTCCCCGGTGAGGAACGCGACCGTGTTGGCGATGTCCTCGGGGACGCCCACCCGGCGGACCGGGATCTCGGCCTCCTTGAACGCCTTCATGTCCTCGTACTTGACGCCGATGCGCTCGGCGGTGGCCCGGGTCATGGCGGTCTCGATGAACCCGGGAGCGACGGCGTTGCAGGTCACGCCGAACTTGCCCAGCTCGATCGCGAGGGTCTTGGTGAACCCCTGCAGACCCGCCTTGGCGGCCGAGTAGTTGGCCTGGCCGCGGTTGCCCAGCGCGGAGGAGCTGGACAGGTTGACGATGCGGCCCCAGCCGTTCGCGGTCATGTGGGCCTGGGCGGCCTTGCTCACCAGGAACGAGCCCCGCAGGTGCACGTTCAGCACGGTGTCCCAGTCGTCCACCGACATCTTGAACAGGAGGTTGTCGCGCAGGACGCCCGCGTTGTTCACCAGGATGGCGGGCGGGCCGAGGCGTTCGGCGACGGTCGCGACGGCGGCGTCCACCTGCTCGGCGTCGGACACGTCGCAGCCGACGGCGAGGGCGGTGCCCCCCTCCGCGGTGATACGGTCCACGACCTCCTGGGCGTCGGCCTCCTTCAGGTCAAGGACGGCGACGGCCCGGCCTTCGCGCGCCAGGCGCTCAGCAGTGGCGGCACCGATCCCACGGGCCGCTCCGGTCACGATGGCCACACGAGGCGTTGGGGACATGTGTTACCTCCAGAATTCACGTGGTGGGCGCGACAGAATCCTATCCACATCCCTACCGGTCGGTAAGCGGGCGGGGGTCGGCGGCGGGCCTTCGGAAGGGGCCCGTGGGGGTGTCCCGGGAGGAGACGCGATCCGTCGAAGTTGGTCCCCCGGTTTCCCTGCACTTTGTCGGGGCTTGGCCTACGATTGCCACCAAGACCGAGATGCACGTGCATACGAGATGTGCAGCGGCACAGGCCTGAAGGTGTCACCCGCGGGATCGCGGAGGTTGTCGGGACGTGTCGTCGCTGCTCGCCACGGCGCGTCAGGGAGGAAGTGGAAGGCATGGAGTGTGCGGAGGCGGTGGCGGAGCCTGCCGGCGGATGGTGGCTCAAGGTCCTGACGCACGGTTCCCGGCGCTGGAACACCCCTGTCTGCGGCGACCGGCACGACGCGGTCACGTGGAGCTTCGAGCCGAGGCCGCGCGCGGTGGGCGCCGCGCGCGAGATTTCCGAGGCGCTTCTCCACGAATGGGAGATGCAGTACTTGTCCGGTGATGTCGCGGTGGTCGTTTCCGAATTGGTCACGAATGCGGTCCGCCACGGCGGGCCCCTGCCCTTGACCAGGCAGAGCGAGGGCGGTATTCAGCTCTCGCTCATGCGCAGCGGCAGCGAATTCATCTGCGCCGTCCGGGACGGCGGGGATCGGCTGCCCCGCAGAAGGGAAGTGGATCTGACCATGGAGGGCGGGCGCGGACTTGCCCTGGTCGGTGCTTTCGCGCGAGAGTGGGGCGTGATTCCCACGCCCCCCGGTGGAAAGTTCGTGTGGGCGCAATTCGTGTGATCCGGCGGAGGGGTTCCGCGCAGGCCGACCCCGCCGCCTCTGGAGGCCCCTTCGACCCGTCGGGGGCTCCGGTCGTGAGACCCGCCGCCCCCAGGGGCGGCTGACGGCGGTCTCCTCCGGGGCCGCCGGAGGGATCGGCGGCGGAGTACCCGGGCGCGGGGGGACTCCGGCCATATCGTGTACATGTAGTGTCTTGACTTCAAGGCAAAGGTGTCCCGCCACCCCGGATACCCTTGTCCGGAGAATGACAGAGAGGCGGCGAACGTGGATATCGCTCGATTGCGCAAGGGGAGCGGCCCCACCGTGCGTCGCATGCTACTCGGGCACGAGCTTCGTAAGCGTCGCGAACAGCGTGGTATCACCCGGGAGGACGCCGGGAACCGGATTCGGGCCTCCGCGTCGAAGATCAGCCGGATGGAACTCGGCCGGGTCGGTTTCAAGCTGCGCGATATCGAGGACCTCCTCAAGATGTACGGGGTCTCCGACCGTAAGACGATCAAGGAATTACTCGAAGTCGCCCGCGAATCCAACAAGCCCGGGTGGTGGAAGGAGTACGGCGACTCGCTCCACAAGTGGTTCATCCGCTATGTGGGCTTCGAGGAGGCCGCCGACCACATCCGCATCTACGAGTCCCAGTTCGTACCGGGGCTGCTCCAGACGGAGGAGTACGCGCGGGAGATCATCTCCGGCGGTGTGGAGACCGACATGGTCACCGAGCAGCGCATCGAGGCGAGACTGCGCAGACAGAAGCGCGTCGAGAACGACACCAACATGCGCATGTGGGTGATCCTCGACGAGGCCGCGGTGCGCCGCCCCATCGGGGTCATCAGCCGTGGCCCGGAGATCATGCGCCGCCAGATCGAACACCTGATCCACCTCAGCAGCGGCCACGACAACATCACGCTGCAGATCATCCCCTTCTCCGTGGGCGCGCACGCGGCAGAGGCGGGCTCCTTCACCCTGCTGCGCTACTCCGAGTTCGAGCTCGCGGACATGGTGTACCTCGAACAGCTTCACGACGGCGAGCTCATCGACCGCCGCAACGTGGTGGAGGCCTACACCAAGGCGATGACCCGGCTCAGCGTTGCCGCGGCCACCCCGGACGAGACGCTGGACATGCTCAAGGAGATCCTGGAAGACCTCAAGTAGCCGTTCGCCGTCGACCGCGGAGGGGCGGACCGATGGTGACGGGAGCAGCAGAAGGCGAGGCCCGCCGAGTCGGGCCTTTCGAGATGTTGAAGGGCCCTGTCCAAGTGGACAGGGCCCTTCTGTCCGTTCCCTCTGTCGACCCGGCTGAGGGCGTGGCATCCGGGCCGGCGAGTGCGGAGGGTGCCGCGTCGCGGAACTCCTCCAGGTGCTCCGAAGCCCCCGGCGGTGCCGCCGGCGGGGCCCGGTGCTAGCTGAGCAGGTTGTCGAAGTCGCCGTCCTTGGCGCCCAGGATCATGCAGTCGATCTCCTCCTGGGTGTAGACCAGCGCGGGGCCGGACGGGAAACGGGAGTTGCGCATGGCGATCGAGCCGTCGCTGAGGCGGGCCATCTCGACGCAGGCGCCCTGGGAATTGCTGCGCTCGGCCTTCTGCCAGGCGACGTCGGTCAGCTCGGTCGCGGTGATGCCGTTGTGTGCGGTCATGCTGTGCTCCTTCGGATCTGCGAGGGGAACGTCCGTGCTGATGCACCGCCAAATGCACGTGCATCGGCACCGACTCGGCCCAAGCATAGCGTGACCCCCGCCACTTGTCCGTGGTTTTGACTCTATGTAAGCGCGGTGTAACCCGACCGCCGAGGGTCGGTGGTCAGAGCCGCGCCGAGGGGGTGGACGGGGCGGTGGGCCGGTCGGTGGCGGCGCACGAACACGGGCCCCACCGGTCCGGCGCGTGCCGGACGGGTGGGGCCCGTGGGGGGAGTGGGGGTCGACCGGAGCGGAGATCGGAACGGGATCCGGTGCCGGAAGGCGGGGGTGGGGCGCGGAGCCGGACCGCTCCGGCCGCGCGCCGTGGTCGGGCGCCCGTGGTCGGGCGCCCGGGGTCAGGAGCAGACCAGCGCGGTGGTCAGCGCAGCCAGGTTGCCGCGCATGATCGACGGGTAGTCGTCGCCGGGAGAGTCGTCGGTGACGCCCTCCAGGGGGTCGAGCACCTCCACCTGGGCGCCGGTCTCGGCGGCGATGGTCTCGGCCGTCTCGGGCGGCATGAGCGGTTCGGTGAAGACCGTGGTGATGTCGCGCTCCCGAACGATGTCGGTGATCGCGGCGATCTGCGAGGGGGAGGGCTCGGTGTCGGGGTCGACCCCGCTGACGCCGACCTGCTCCAGGCCGTGGGCCTCGGTCAGGTACGTGAACGCGGTGTGCCCCACGACGACGTCGTGGTGCTCGCAGGAGGCCAGGCCCTCCTCGTACTCCTGGCCGATCGCCTCCAGCTCCGCCGTCACGGACTCGACGCCCTGCTCGTAGGTGTCGGCCCCCTCGGGGTCGGCCTCGCTCATACGGTCACCGAGCGCGGCGGCGGTCTCCGCCATCAGGTCCACGTCAAGCCAGAAGTGGGGGTCGTGCTCGCCGTGGTCGTGCTCCTCCTCCTCCTCCTCGGCGTGCTCCTCCTCTTCTGCGTGCTCCTCCTCCTCGTGGGCGTGCTCGTCCTCGTGGGAGTGCTCCTCGTCCCCGTGCTCGTCCTCCTCCCCGCCGGCGGGGCGCAGCTGCACCACGTCGCCCACGTCGAGGGCGCTGTCCGAGGCCTCCTGGGCGATCGCGTCGTCCACGGCGGGCTGGAGGCCCTCGACATAGAACGCGATGTCGGCCTCGCTGACCTCGCCGACCTGGCGGCCGGTGAGCTCCAGGTCGTGGGGTTCGGTGCCGGGCTCCGTGAGCTGGGTGACGGCCACCCGGTCTCCGCCGATCTCCCCGGCCAGCCACTCCAGGGGGTAGACGCCGGTGACGACGGTGAGGTCGGCGTCGGCGGGGGAGACACCCGAGTCGTCGGTCCCGCCTTCGCCGCTTCCGCAGGCGGTGATCATCATGAGTGTCGCGGCGCCGAGGGCGGCGGCCCGCACGGTTGTCCCTGTTCGCATGGGTCAATCATCGGGATAATGAAAACGGTTGTCAATTTGTCTGGTTGTGGATGATGTCTCCTGGATGCCGGAAACCTCTGTTTTCGCGCTAGACGATCTCGGAGAACCGCTCGACGTCGTCGGTCCGGCCCGCCACCACGATCACGTCGCCCTTGTTCAGGACCGTGTCCTGGGTCGCGTACGTGAACTCCGCGCCCATACGCTTGATCGAGACCACCGTGATCCCGTACTCCTGCCGCACGCCCGTCTCGCGCAGCGACCTGCCCAGTAGTTCCTTGGGGGCCTTGGTCTTGCCGAGGGAGAACCCCTCCTCCAGTTCCACGTAGTCGAGCATCTGACCCGACAGCAGGTGGGCCACCCGCTCGCCCATGTCGTGCTCGGGCAGCACCACGTGGTGGGCGCCCACCTGTTCCAGGATGCGGCCGTGCCGACGGCTCGTCGCCTTCGCCCAGATGTTCGACACCCCCATGTCCACCAGCTGCGAGGTGGCCAGGATGCTCTCCTCCAGGTGGGTGCCGATGGCCACCACCGCCCGGTTGAAGTTGCCCGCACCGACCTGGCGCAGTGCCTCCTCGTCCGTGGCGTCCGCGATCACCGTGTGGGTGAGGGCGTCGGCGTAGGTCTGCACCATGCGCGGGTTGGAGTCCACGCCGAGCACGTCCCAGTCGCGGTTGACCAGTTCGAGCGCGAGGGAGCTGCCGAACCGGCCGAGGCCGATGACCAGGACGCTCTTGTCGTTCTTGTTGCGGTGTGGCATCGATGGCTCCTGTCTGTGCGGCTCAGCCGACGATCGGCCTGGCCTCGGCGAGATCGTAGCGCCGACGGCGGTCCCGGAAGGCCAGGGCGGTCGCGACCGTGATGGGGCCGATGCGCCCGGCGACCATGAGTGCGACGAGCAGGCACTGGGCCCACGGGGGCAGGTCGGGGGTGATGCCGGTGGAGAGCCCCACCACGCCGAAGGCGGAGACCACCTCGAACACCACCGGGAGGAAGTGGAAGGAGGTCGTGTGCATGAGCAGCAGCGAACTGAAGGCGACGACCGTCGCGGACAGGAACACCAGGCTCAGGGCCTGGCGGATCACCCCGGGCGGGAGCTGGCGGTCGAAGACGTGCACCTTGTCGTGGGCCCGGATCTCCGCGAGCACCACGAGGAAGATCACGGCGAGGGTCGCGACCTTGATGCCGCCGGCCGTTCCGGCGCTGCCGTTGCCGACGAACATGAGCATGATCGTCAGCAGGAGCGTGGAGTCCTGCATGTCACCGACAGGGACGGAGTTCAGCCCCCCGCTGCGCGGCATCACGCTGTGGAAGAAGCCGTCGGTGAGCTTGTCCGTCCAGTGCATCGCACCGAGTGTCGCGGGGTTGCCCCACTCCATCGCGGTGATGAGCGGGAAGCTCCCCAGGAAGAGGATCGCCGTGGTCGTGATGGTGATCTTGGCGTGCAGGCTCCACGTGCGGGGCTCGCCGATGTTGCGGCGCAGTTCGAGCAGGATCGGGAAGCCGATACCGCCGAGGATCACGGCGAAGGCCACCGGCAGGAGGATGAACGCGTCCCCGGAGAAGCGGGTCAGGCTGTCGTCGTACAGGGAGATACCGGCGTTGTTGAACGCCGAGACCGAGTGGAACATCCCGGAGTACAGGGCCTCGCCCGGGGACATGTCGTAGCCCAGCCACATGCGCGGGGTGATGAGCACGAACGTCAGCCCCTGGAGCACCAGGAAGACGACGGCGACGCGGCGGACGACGCCGGACACGTCCCCGATCCACAGGCTCCGCGTCTCGGCCTGCACGTTGAGCTGGGACCGCAGCCGGAAGCGGTGGATCATGGCCGTTCCGAGCACGGACGCCAAGGTCATGATCCCGATGCCGCCGACCTGCATCAGGACGAGTATGACGATCTGCCCGAAGAGGTTGAGGTCGCTGCCGACCGAGATCACGCCGAGTCCGCACACGGCCAGGGCGGAGGTGGCCGAGAACAGGGCGGCCACGAAGTCCAGCCCCTCGTTGCCGGGGGTGGCGAGCGGGGTCATCAGCAGGCCGGTGCCGACCAGGTCCACGAGAAGGAAGACGAGGAGGAAGACGCGGGCGGGTTTGCGCCAGGCGAGGAGTTCACGTGAGGGACGCCATGTCAGGCGGGGGCGGAGGAAGGACTTCCGTGACCGGTGGAGGGGGGAGACCCCACGGGCCAGTGCGCCGAGCCTGCCTCCGCGGGGGCGGGGGCTTTCGTTCACCGGGTGCGCAGCCCGAGGTCGTGTGTGGTTTCCACCTGTTTTCTCCTTCTTCGACGAAGCGCGAACGATTCTGTCAAAGGTTGCGGGCTTGGGCACGTCGACTGTCCGCATCGGAGGGGAACGGAGGCTCCCCGGGGGCCCGGGGAGGGAGCCCGGTCAGGGGTGTCTGCCGCCCTCGTGGTCGGCGTGGCCCGGCGGTTCCAGCTGCAGGGTGGAGTGCTCGACGTCGAAGTGGCCGGTGAGGCAGGCGCGGAGCTCGTCCAGCATCCGCCCGCTGTCCCGGAGGTGTTCCTCGCCGACCACCACGTGCGCCGACATCACGGGCACCCCGGAGGTGATGGTCCAGGCGTGCAGGTCGTGGACGTCCAGGACGGCGGGGTGCCCCAGGAGGTGGTCGCGCACCTCTGTGAGGTCCATGCCCTCGGGGGTGGCCTCCAGCAGGATGTGCACGGCCTCGCGCAGCAGGGCCCAGGCGCGGGGGACGATGATTGCGGCGATCCCCAGGGACACGAGGGTGTCGACCCGGCCCCAGCCGGTCGACCAGACGACGACGCCGCCGACGATGACGCCGACGGAGGCCAGGGCGTCGCTCATGACCTCCAGGTAGGCGCCCTTGACGTTGAGGCTCTCCTTGGCGCCCGAGCGCAGGACGAACAGCGCTGCGATGTTGGCGACCAGACCGAACGCGGCGACGGCGACCATGCCGGGGCCCGAGACCTCGGAGGGGGACCGCAGGCGGTCGACCGCCTCCATCACGATGAACCCGCACAGCAGGAACAGCACCAGTGCGTTGACCGCGGCGGCCAGGATCTCGGCACGCTGGTAGCCGAAGGTCCGCTTGCTGGTGGCGGGCCGGGAGGCGATCCAGACGGCGGCCAGGGCGAGGGCGACGCCGAAGGAGTCGGTGACGGTGTGTCCGGCGTCGGCGAGCAGCGCCAGGCTGTCGCTGTACGCGGCGCCCACGACCTGGACCACGGCGACGGTGAGCATCATCGCGAGGACCAGCGCGAGCCGTCCGCTGTTGGCCGCGCCGGCGGTGATCCCGTGCCCGTGTCCGTGCCCGTGTCCCGCTCCCATGGGCGCCTCCTTCGTTCCTCGTCGTCACACCGTGCGCTCGGCCGGCGTGCGCGATGGCAAGAACAGTTCAGTCTTCACTGTTTATACAGTCTCGGCTGTCTATACAGCAAGCTATGTACAATGGTTTTCATGTTGACCTCCGAGCAGCGCCTGTCCGCCATCCACCGGCTCGGACGCGCGCTGTCCGATCCGACCCGGTCCCGCCTCCTCCTGGCCCTCCTCGAAGGTCCGAACTACCCGGCAGGGCTGGCCGAACAGCTCGGGCTGACCCGGCAGAACGTCTCCAACCACCTCGCCTGCCTCCGCGACTGCGGACTGGTGCGCACCCAGGCCCGCGGCCGCCAGGTCAGCTACGAGCTGGTGGACGAATCCCTGGCGCACGCGCTGGAGGACCTCCTGCGCGTCGTGTGGGGGACCGCCCAGCCGCACGAGCCCCTGGAGGGGCACCGGGTGGGTTGAGCCCCACTCCTCCAGGATGCCCCGGGCGGCCCCGCTCCCGCGGTTGTCCACAGGCCGTTTTCCGGGAGGTGCCACGGCTGGGGTCGCGTGCCCCGTTCTGGTGGACCGAAACGGGTGGCTGTGATGTCCGTTACAGGGGCAGGCCGCTTCCGGCCGGAGAAAGACCCTTCTCACCCCTGGAAACTCCGACTTACGGCGGGTGTCCCTAACTTTGGTCAGGGCTCGACCCTGACAGAAGGCTGACGCACCCCTGAAAGTCCCCTGAACCGGGCTGGATTGGCAGAACTCCCGATATAACTCGACGTATTCTGAATCGTGCGCCAGACGGATGCTCCCTCTGTGCCGCACACAGCGGACGGACAACCTGCGTCCCCCCATCACCACACGTTCGAGGACCGGTCACCAGGCCGCAGTGACGGCGTGCCCGCCCCACGGCCGCCGGAAAGCGCCGGCGACCACACCACGGCCTGCTCCCGTGGTCCGCAGCGAACTAGGAGCGAAAACCTCTCATGTCCAGATCGGCCACATGGGCCCGTGGTACGGGCCGTCCCCCAGGGACCGCCGCCCGCCGCTCGGAAGGGGCCACGGTATGAACCGCCTCGCGGTCATGTCGCTCAAGAACCGGGCGCTGGTCCTGCTCGTCACCCTGGCCGTCCTCTTCTTCGGTGTCCTCGCGGCCGCCTCGGCCAAGCGCGAGCTGTTCCCGGAGATGTCCCTGCCGATGGTGATGGTCTCCGGCACCTACCAGGGCGCCTCGCCCCAGGTCGTGGAGAACCAGGTCACCGAACCCCTCGAACAGGCCGTTCAGGGAGTGGCGGGCGCCACCACGGTCACCTCCACCTCCAGCACAGGGTCCTCCCAGGTCACGGTCGAGTTCGACTACGGCTCCGACCAGGACGACCTGGTCCGCCAGACGCAGATCGCGGTCGACCAGATCTCCGGGATGCTTCCCGAGGACGTCAGCACCAGCGTCATGTCCTTCAGCACGGACATGATGCCGGTCGTGATGCTCGCCGCGGGTGCCGAGGACGGTGACGACCAGTCCATGGTCGAACCACTGGAGACCCACCTCGTCCCCGAGATCGAGTCCCTCCCGGGCGTGCGCTCGGCGACGGTCACCGGCGCCGTCGGGTCCGACGTCGTCATCAGCCCCGACGCGGACGAGCTCTCCTCGGCCGGGCTGTCCGCCCAGGACCTCACCCAGGCACTCCAGTCCAGCGGCCTGCTCCAGCCGGGCGGCGACATCGACGCCGACGGTCGCACCCTGAGCGTGACCACCGGTGAGCAGTTCACCTCCGTCGAGCAGATCGAGGACGTCTGGGTCCAGCCCTCCGCCGCGGCCGGCGACATGTCCGCCGCAGCGCCCGGCGCGCCCCCCGCGACCCCGCCCGGTCCCGTCCAGATCTCCGAGATCGCCGACGTCGAACTCGTCCAGGACGAGGCCACCACGCTGGCCCGCGTCAACGGGGACCCGAGCATCGGCCTCATGGTCATGGCGACGCCCGACGGCAACACCGTCGAGGTGTCCGAGGGGGTCCAGGAGGTCCTCGACGACCAGGCCGACGTCCTCGGCTCGAACATCGACGTCAGCGTGGTCTTCGACCAGGCCCCCTACATCAACGAGTCGATCCTCGCGATGGTCGAGGAGGGCGGCATGGGCCTGGTGGCCGCGGTCGTCGTCATCCTCGTCTTCCTCCTGTCGATCCGCTCCACCCTGGTCACCGCGGTGTCCATCCCCGTGTCGGTCCTGATCGGGTTCCTGGGGATGCAGGCGTTCGGCTTCAGCCTCAACATGCTGACCCTCGCCGCCATCACGATCTCCATCGGGCGCGTGGTCGACGACTCCATCGTGGTGCTGGAGAACATCCGCCGGCACCTCGACTACGGCAAGGAGCGGATGGAGGCCGTCAAAACCGGTGTGCGCGAGGTCGCCACCGCCGTGGTCTCCTCCACCCTCGCCACCATCGCCGTGTTCCTTCCGCTGGCCTTCGTCGGCGGCATGGTCGGCGAACTGTTCATGCCGTTCGCGGTCACCGCCAGCCTCGCCCTGGCCGCCTCGCTGATCGTGTCCATCACCCTCATCCCGGTGCTCTGCTACTGGTTCATGAGCCCCAAGGACATCGGGGACGCCACCCAGGACCAGATCGAGCACGAGGAGAACGAGCGCGAGCGCAAGGGCGCCATCCAGCGCGCCTACCTGCCGGTCATCCGCTGGATCACCACCAAGCGCAGGACCGCGACGATCACGACCGCGGTCGCCTCGCTCGTCATCCTCGGCGGCACCGTCGTCATGGCCACCAACCTTGAGACCGACTGGATGGGCCAGTCCGAGGAGAACTCCTACTCGATCGTCCAGGAGCTTCCCCCGGGCACGTCCCTGGAGGAGGCCGACGCCGAGGCCGTCAAGGTCGAGGAAGCCCTGGCCGGGTTCGCCTGGGTGGACTCCTACCAGACCAACGTCGGCGGCAGCGGTATGGCCGCGATGATGGGCGGCGGAGGCAGCAACCAGGTCGACTACACGGTCACCGCCGACCCCGACACCGACCAGACCCGCAACCGCGACGTACTCCGCGACACCCTCGCGGACCTGGACACCGAGTACGAGCCCTCCCTCAGCAGCACCGAAGCCATGGGCGGATCCGGCATCGAGGTGCAGGTCAGCGCCGACGACCAGGAGGTCCTCACCGAGGCCACCGGTCTGGTCGAGGACGAGCTGGGCGCCATCGACGGTGCCGCCGACATCACCAACAGCATCGCTGCCGAGCAGTCCTCGCTGGAGGTCAGCGTCGACGGTGAGGAGGCCGCGGAGGTCGGTCTCACCGAGTCGGCGGTCGGCCAGCAGGTCAGTGCGGCCTTCAACGGCCAGGGCGTCGGCACCGTCACCCTCGACGACACCCGCCGTGACCTGGTGGTCCGCTTCGACGAGGCCCCGCAGACCGTGGCCGACCTGGAGGACCTGCCCCTCACCGGCGCCACCGGGACGGTTCCGCTGTCCGACGTCGCCACGGTGGAGGAGGTGCTCCAGCCGCCGGAGCTCACCCGCATCGACGGCGTCACCAGCGCCACCGTGTCGGCGAGTGTCACCGCCTCCGACCTGGGAGCCGTGAGCGCCTCCATCACCGAGGCCCTCAACGGGCTGGACCTGCCGGAGGGCGCCACGGCGACCCTGGGCGGTGTCAGCCAGGACCAGTCCGAGGGCTTCGCCTCGATGATGCTGGCGATGCTCGCGGCGGTCGTGATCTGCTACCTGATCATGGTCGCGACCTTCAAGAGCCTGCTCCAGCCGCTCATGCTGCTGATCTCGATTCCGTTCGCGGTCACCGGCTCGCTGGGCCTGCTCCTGATCACCGGCAACCCGCTGGGCATCGCCGGCATGGTCGGCATGCTGATGCTCATCGGCGTGGTCATCACCAACGCCATCGTCCTGATGGACCTGATCAACCAGAACCAGAACAACGGGATGCCGCTGAGCGAGGCGATCGTTGAGGGTGCCCGCCACCGTCTGCGGCCGATCCTCATGACGGCGATCGCCACCATCGCGGCGCTGACCCCGATGGCCCTGGGGATCACCGGCGGCGGGGCGTTCATCTCCGCGCCGCTGGCGATCGTGGTGATCGGCGGTCTGGTGACCTCGACCGTGCTGACGCTGATCCTGGTCCCGGTGCTCTACCAGCTGGTGGAGTGGTCCAAGCAGCGCCGTGCGGCACGGAGCGCACAGCGCGCCGAACGGCGCCGCGCCCGCAAGCGGGCGGCCAAGGGCGGTGCGCCCGAGGGCGACACGTCCGGGTCCGAGCGGACCGAGGAGAAGGTCGGCTCATAGCCACAGGCTCCACGGGGGCACTTCGCGCGACGCGCGAAGTGCCCCTCGCCGTTTCCGCGTCCCCGCCGTCCACGCCGTGAACCGGGTGGAACTCCGTTCCCGGCACGGGCCGCGGAAGCAGAAGTGACCATGCCCAGGCAACCCCGTCCCCTGGCCCGGTGGGTAGGGGACCCGGCCGGAGCGGTGGGCATCACCCGCCGCGGACGCCCGCGGGCGGTTCCCGACCGGGAAGACGTCTCGGAGCTCCACATGATCCGCTCACCAGGGCTCCCTCCCCGTGCACACCAGGAAAGGCGCAACGCTCGAAGAACCCGCGTCCCAGCAGGTGTCCGCAGCGACGGAAATCCGCGAACAGGCCGGAACCGGTCACTTCCGTGGTGGCGGTCGCGCTCGAACAGGCTTCCCGGCGGCCTGTAGCGCTGCGTCAGCGGAGCGGCGATTTGTGCAATCCGCGCACTACAGGCAGGCTGCGACACATGACAGAAGAGAACAAGAGCCTTGACGACCTGGTCCGTGACGAGCTGGGCGACGAACCCTCGCAGGAGGCGAAGGACTACGCGCACGAACTCTACGAGCGCTACCGGCTCCCCGACCCCACCGAGGGCGGTGGTACGCAGGGATCGGCGGAGGCCCGGACGGGGGAGTGACGGAGGCCCCCACACCCGCAGCCTCCGCTCGGTGCGGCGGCGTCCCCGGAGCGGTCCGACCGCTCACCGCACGGCCCCTTACCCCTGGGGCGCGTCCACGGGGCCGTCGCCGCAGTTCCACACCAGCTCGAACCAGACCCTGCGCCCCATCCCGTCGGCGCGGGGCTCGGTGCCCCACTTGCTCGACAGCGCCTCGACCAGGTCCAGGCCCCGGCCGTGCTCGGCCGTGTCGTAGGGGTCCCGGTGCTGGGGGTGCGGCGCCTCCTCCATGTTCCCCAGGTCCCGCACCTCCACGCGCGCCCACCCCGGGGCGAGGCGGACGCTGACCTCGAACTTGCCGGTGGCCCGGCCCGAGGCGCTGTGCGTGATGGCGTTCGTGGCGAGTTCGCTGGTCAACAGCGTTGCCGTGGTGAGTTCCGGAGAGGCGGCCAGCTGCCGGGCGACGAACCTTCTCGCGTACGCGATCTGGCTCGGCAACCCCGGGAACCGCCGCCTCGCGGGCCTGCGGACTGTGTCGGTGCTGTGCGGTATCTCGTCTTCCATGGGATTCGCCGGACTGTGTAAGGGACTGGGCAGGGGGGCCGGGGGCAGGAGTGCGTTCGGCGACGGGGGAAGGGCCCTGTGGGCGGGGCCGTGCGCGTGACGCGCGACGAGGGGGCCGAGGGGGCTCTGGGATGCTGCGGGATCACACATTGGGTCTCTCCCCGATGACGTGTGTTCGCGGCGGGCATGGCGGCGTAGCGCCGGGTCCTTGGGGCGTCCGTGCCCGCGTGGGCGGGTCACGGCGCGGAGCGGACGCACAGGGCGGAGCCCCCTGGAGCAGGGAGGGAAACAGTACTGCGCCACGACTGTGCAAGGGCGGCGGCAGGCGGTGGGGGAGAAGCCGCGGGGCTTCCCGAGGGGCGGTGGTGGGGCCTGGGGCGGGCCGTGCTGCATGCTCATGTCTGGTATCGGATGTGCCCTACGACACTGAAGGGCGTATTCGCGCTCAGCATACGCTCTGTGCCTCCCTGGAAACCCAGCCGACCTGGCCTGGTCAGGATAACCCCCACTGAGCTGCCCAAAGAGGGGGTCCCTCGCCATGGCGCACGGGATCGAGGACGGATATCGGCGGGGATTCGTGACTCGTGGGACTTGTGAGTTTGAGTAACGATTGGGTTAAGCGCCCCTGTGTTCTGGCACTTCCTGAGGTCTTGCGTACGCCATGTCCGAACCGACAAGGTATGGGGCATGTCCTCCCGCTCCCCGCTGCCCCCCGGCCTCGGTATCGAGATCGATCGCTCAGTACGCCTCGCAGACGAGGGACACCTCCTCCTCGGAGGCTGTCCGCCGCGGGCCGTGCGCCTCACACCGGGGCAGGTGAGCGCGCTGATCCGCTGGTTGAGCGGCGCGGTACCCGAAGGGGCGGCCGAGGGCCTGCTCGCCCGCGACCTGGTGCGGGCCGGGCTCGCCCACCCCCGCCCGCTGCCCCTCGCGCCGGGCCGCACCGCCGATGTGGCCGTCGTCGGTCAGGCCGGGCCCTCCGCGTTGGGGACCACCCTCGACCACCTCGCCGAGTTCCATCCGGAACTGCGGCCGGTGGTGGTCGGTGCCACCGGGGCCTGTGCCTGGGCCGCGCGCCGACGTGGCGCCCGGGTCGTTCCCGGCCCGTCAGGGGGAGCGCAGGCCCGTGCGGCCGCGCTGCGGGCCTGTTCCGCCGAGTTCGTCGCCTTGGTCGAGTCGGGAGCCCGCCCTGCGGCGGGATGGCTGGACACCGCCCTGGGGCACTTCGCCGATCCCGTGGTGGCGGCCGTGGTGCCCCGCGTGCTCACCGAGCGCCCGCGCTCCCTCGGTCACCTGCGAAGGTCGGTGGCGGCCGTCGCGGCCCACGGCGCGGGACCGGATCGCGGCGCCGACCCCGGGCCGGTCCTCCCCTGGGGCCATGGGACGCCCCACCAGGCACGTCCGGGCGCGTCCGGCGACCAGGGCGATCCGCTGCGGCCCGTCCCGGTTCTGGTCGTGCGCCGCTCCGTCGCCGACCTCGACCCCGACCTGGGCGCGGCAGCCGTACTCGACCTGTTGTGGCGCCTGGCCGGGGAGGGATGGTCGGTGCGCTATGAGCCCAGGTCCCGTGTCCGGCTGCCGCCGACCACCGACATGGGGGGATACCTGCGTGCGTGCTTCACCTCCGGTGCGGTCGCCGGGCCGCTCGCGCGCCGCCACGGGGGGCGGGCCGCCGGCCCCGAACTCTCCTGGTCCGGGGCGGCGGTCCTGGTCCTGGTGGCGTCCGGCCGCCCCGGAGCGGCTCTCCTGGCCGGCGCACTGGGCGGGGCGGTGGTCACGGCAGTGCTCTCCTGCCGGGCGCGGGCCCCTCTGTCGGAGGCGGTCTGGCTGACCGGGCTCGATCTGGCGCACACGGCCCGGGCGGGTGCGCGTTCCGTGCGCGCCGGGTGGTGGCCGGCGGCTGTCACGGCCGCGGTGGCCGGAGCGGTGGCCGGGGCCGGCGGTTCGGCGGGCTCCCCGCGTTCGGGGGGTTCGCGCAGGGCGGGCCGGATCGCGGTGGCCGCGGGGGCGGCCCTGGTCCTGCCGCACCTGGCGGCGTGGCGCCGGGGGCGGGCGGCGTCCCTCGCGGGGCCGGTGACCTGGACGGCACTGGGAGCCGCGGGCGACGCAGCCCGTTCGCTGGGCACCTGGTGGGGGATGGCGGGGGCGCTCACCGCCGCGCCCCTGATGCCGAGGCCGAGGCGCATGGCGGTGGCCGGGTCCGCGCCGTCGGGGTGTTCCCCCGAAGCGTCGGCGGTCACCGGGGTCCAGCGGGGAACCCCTGTCATCGTCAGCCGCCGTTGACCTTCACTACTCAGGGTGATTAACCCCGTATTCGGCCGATCCGCGTGCTCTGTGAGTACGGGCGCTCTTCGCACGGGCGGGCGATGGCCGGTCCCGGTTGCCGAGATCGGTGCTTTGTGTGCGTTACTAACTATTGATGTTTAATGGTGGCTTTGTGGCTCTGTGTCCAGTTTTTGGGCGGGATGGAGGGCTGTCATCGATCATTGGACTTCCCTTTGTGCAGGTCAGGGTCGATGATGGTGACTGGGAGGAGTTGTCTCGGAGCTTCGTGTGCAAAGATTGACAAATCGACTGCTTCCGGGTGGTCAAATGGGCACCGTTGTCTTTTCTTGATGCAGTGGTTACCGTCGAGTGTCTAGTGCTCCCGCAGACTCTTGACATTCCGGTCACGGAACGTGAACCGGATGGAATTGTGTTGTGGCAGTCGCCGGGAGCAACCCCCACCGGTGGCCACGGGTCCGCGAAGGCTCAACGGTGACACCCCCACCGCTCAGCGCGCTCGCGCTCCGTGACCGACGGCGCTCCCAGGCACGGCCGCGCACACGAGACGAGCGCCGGGCTCGACTGTGAGGTTCGGAGATAGTTTTGGGCAAGTTCCTGGCCAGGCGGCTGCTGAACTACGTCGTGCTGATCTTTCTCGCGACGAGTTTCGCCTACCTGCTCGCGGCCACCAACCTCTATCCGCGCGGCTACTTCGAGCAGATGCAGCCTCCGCCGACGGCCGAGGTGATCAACACCCAACTCGACACCCTCAACCTCAACGACGAGACCCCCCTGGCCGAGCGCTACGGCGTCTGGCTCAGCGGGGTGGTCCAGGGCGACTTCGGGCAGAGCATCCAGGGGAACGACGTCACCCCCCAGATCTGGTTGAAGGCCGGCGTCACCCTGCGCCTGATCACCTTCGCCACCGTCCTCGGCGCCGCCGTCGGCATCGCCGTCGGCGCCTACTCCGCCGTACGCCAGTACAGGCGCTTCGACAGGGCCTCCACCGCCGTCGCCTTCTTCGTGCTCTCGGTCCCCACCGTGGTCATCGCGATCAGCGTGCAGGTGGGCGCGACCGCCATCAACGACCTCCTCGGCTTCCGGCTGCTGATCTTCTCCGGTGAGTACTCGGCGGGCTTCCAGGGGGAGTGGTGGCAACTCCTGCTCAACCGGATCCACCACGCGCTCCTCCCCACCATCGTGCTCGCGCTCTCCCTGTTCGCGGCCTTCGCCCGCTACCAGCGCAACATGATGCTGGACGTGCTCAACGCCGACTTCGTGCGCACGGCCATGGCCAAGGGGCTCACCCGCAGGCGGGCGCTGTTCAAGCACGCCCTGCGCACCGCGCTGATCCCCACGATCACGTACTTCACCTTCACCTTCGGAATCATGGTCTCCGGCGCGACCTTCACCGAGAAGATCTACGGCTGGCACGGCATGGGCGCCTGGCTGATCGACTCGATCTCCCAGCAGGACGTCCACGTCGTCGCGGCGGTCTCCTTCTTCATGGCGGTGACGGTCATGGCCGCCTCGTTCCTCTCGGACATCCTCTACGCCTGGCTCGACCCGAGGGTGCGGGTGTGACCGTGACCCGCCCCCGCACCGCCCCCGGTGCCACCCGCGCCGGCCTCGGCGCGCCCCGCCACCCGACCGCCCCGCGCACCACCGCGGCCGCCCCGCTGGAGACCACGCCATGAGTACGACCGAAACGAGCGCGGAGCCCGCACCGGCACCGGCCGTGCCCCCGGCGCCCAACCGCCTGAGGGACATCGGGCACCAGCTCCTGGGGACGCGGCGCGTCATCATCGGGCTCGGCATGCTCGCCCTGCTGCTGGCCGTCGCCTTCATCGGACCGCTCGTGACCGGCTGGGACGTGGGGCAGCGCGACTACACCTCTCTGATCGACCCGCCCTCACCCGAGCACTGGATGGGCACCAACCGCACCGGCCAGGACGTCCTCACCCAGAGCACCGCGGGCCTGCAGAGGTCGCTGCTCATCGGACTGCTCGTCGCCCTGCTCTCGACGGCGGCCGCCGCCCTGGTCGGCTCCTTCGCCGGCTACTTCGGGGGCCTCACCGACCGCGGCCTGATGTGGGTCGCCGACCTGGCCCTGGTCCTGCCCAGCTTCGTGGTCCTGGCCATCCTGTCCAAGCACTTCGTCGGCAACGGCGGCTGGATGGTCCTCGTCATCCTGCTGGCCGCGTTCAGCTGGATGGTCACCTCCAAGATGGTCCGCGGACTGACCATCTCCCTGCGCGAACGCGAGTACATCCACGCGGCCCGGTTCATGGGCGTCCCCCCGCACAAGATCATCCTGCGGCACATCCTGCCCAACATGTCGTCCCTGCTCATCGCGGACGCCACGATCGCCGTGAGCACGGCGATCATCGGCGAGACCGCCCTGAGCTACTTCGGCCTGGGTGTGCAGGCACCGGACATCAGCCTCGGCGTGGTCATCGCCGACGGCTCCAGGTTCGCCACCACGGCGTGGTGGATGTTCCTCTTCCCCACGCTCCTGCTGGTGGTGCTGGTGCTCGCGGTGAACATGATCGGGGACGGGCTGCGCGACGCCCTCGACCCGCAGTCCAAGTCGCGCCGCTCCTAGGGGGACAGCAACACATGAGCACCGAAACGGTCGCCGCCACTGACGTCACCCGCGACGAGCGGTCCGCGGACAGCCCCGTCCTGGAGGTCACCGACCTCACCGTCACCTTCCCGGGGTTCGGCGGCAACCCCGACGTGCACGCCGTCCGCGGCGTCAGCTACGCCGTGAGGAGGGGAGAGGTGCTGGGCATCGTCGGCGAGTCCGGCTCCGGCAAGTCCGTCTCCTCCATGGCCGCCATGGGCCTGCTGCCCGAGCACGCCAAGATCACCGGCTCGGTCCTGCTGCACGGCGAGGAGATCCTCGGGCTGGACGACCGGGCCATGGCCGCCAAACGCGGCAAGGTCATCTCCATGGTCTTCCAGGACCCGCTCTCCGGCCTCACCCCGGTCTACACCGTCGGTGACCAGCTCGCCGAGGCCGTCCTGGTCCACGACCCCAAGACCCCCAAGGCCAAGGCGCGCGACCGGGCCGTCGAACTCCTCGACCTCGTCGGCATCCCCAACGCCGCGCAGCGCTACCGGTCCTTCCCCCACGAGTTCTCCGGCGGCATGCGCCAACGCGTCATGATCGCCATGGCCATGGCCAACAACCCCGACGTCATCATCTGCGACGAGCCCACCACGGCGCTCGACGTCACCATCCAGGCCCAGATCCTCGACCTGCTGCGCACCGCCCGGACCGAGACCGGCGCGGCCATCGTGATGATCACCCACGACCTGGGAGTGGTCGCCGGCTTCGTCGACCGCGTCCTGGTCATGTACGCGGGACGCCCCGTCGAGATCGGCACCGTCGACGAGATCTACTACAACAGCCGCATGCCCTACACCATGGGCCTGCTCGGTGCCGTCCCCCGCATGGACCTGGACCGCCAGGGCGCCCTCGTCCCCATCAAGGGCACCCCGCCGTCACTGTCCCACCTGCCGCCCGGCTGCCCCTTCGCGCCGCGCTGCCCCATCGCGCAGCCCGAGTGCGAGGCCGCCGAGCCCGACCTGCTCGCCATCGGCTCCCAGCCCGACACCGGCACCATCCGCCGCACCCGCGTCGAGGCCGGGTCCGTTCCCGGCAGCACCGCGGTCCACGACACCGGTGTGCAGCGGGTGGCGTGCATCCGCTCCGGTGAGATCGCCGCCAACGCCTGGACCGCCCAGGACATCTACCCCGTGCCCGAGATCCCCGAGGTCCCCGTCGCCGGTATCCCCCGCGAGGACCGGCCCGAGATGCTGAGGGTCGAGGGGCTGGTCAAACACCACGCGCTCAACAAGGGCATGGTGTTCAAACGGCGCGTCGGCACGGTCTACGCGGTGGACGGCATCGATTTCGACATCCGCGAGGGCGAGACCCTCGCGCTCGTCGGCGAGTCCGGCTGCGGCAAGTCCACCACCCTCATGCAGATCATGGACCTGGAGAAGCCCCAGAGCGGCTCCGTCACCGTCATGGACAAGGACGTGTCCGCGCTCAACAGGAGCGGGCGGTTCGCGCTGCGACGCGACATGCAGATCGTCTTCCAGGACCCCATGAGCTCCCTGGACCCCCGTATGCCGGTGTTCGACATCATCGCCGAACCCCTGCGGGCCCACGGGACGGGCACAGCCGAGGTCACCCGGCGGGTCTACGAGCTCATCGAGCTGGTCGGCCTCAACCTGGAGCACGCCACCCGCTTCCCGTCGGAGTTCTCCGGAGGCCAGCGCCAGCGCATCGGCATCGCGCGGGCCCTGGCACTGGAGCCCAAGCTGCTGGTCCTCGACGAGCCCGTGTCCGCGCTCGACGTGTCCATCCAGGCCGGCGTCGTCAACCTCCTGGAGGAACTCCAGGCCAGGTTGGGTCTGTCCTACCTGTTCGTGGCGCACGACCTGTCCGTGGTCCGGCACATCGCCGACCGCGTGGCCGTCATGTACCTGGGCCGGATCGTGGAGATCGGCGACACCCAGTCCGTCTACTCCAGTCCCGCACACCCCTACACCCAGGCGCTGCTGTCCGCCATCCCGGTCCCCGACCCGGAGAAGGAACGCGCCCGCACCCACATCGTCCTGGACGGAGACCTGCCCAGTCCCGCCAACCCGCCCTCGGGTTGCAGGTTCCGGACCAGGTGCCAGAAGTTCACCACCCTCTCCGACCCCCAACAGGAGAAGTGCGTGAACGTCGAACCACAGATCCTCGCCACCAACGGAGGAGACCAGGGCGCCGCCTGCCACTACGCGGAACGGCGCGAGGTCGTCTGATCCCCCGGCCGGCCAAGGCACGGCCAGCGCCGCCCCGCGCGCTGGCAGAACCACCCCCATAGGAGGAATCCCCATGCGAATCGGGAAGGCGCGTTACCTCGCCCCCGTCGCGGCCCTGGTGATGGTCGCCAGCGCCTGCAGCAGCGACGACGGAAACGACACGGATGCCGCGCGGGACGAGGTCGCCGCGCTGGCCGCGTCCGACCTCAACGCCGCACCGCGCGAGGACCTGCAGGAGGGCGGCACCTTCGTGTGGTCCCTCAGCGAGTACGAAGAACAGCACAACATGGTGCACGTCCAGGGCAACAAGGCAGACGTCCGCCGCGTCGTGGGCGCCCTCCTGCCGACCCCCACCCGCTTCGACGACCAGGGCGGTTTCGCCCCCAACGAGGACTACGTCCTTGAGTACGGGGTCAGCGACGACGGCCTGGAGGTCTCCTACACCCTCAACCCCGACGCGGTCTGGTCCGACGGTGAGCCCATCACCTGGGAGGACTACGAGGCCCAGGTCATCACCCGAAAAGGTGAGCGCGACGGCGAGTTCGAGGTCGGCTCCGACACCGGCTACAAGTGGATCGAGGAGGTCGAGCAGGGCGAGGACGAGTACTCCTTCACCCTCAAGTTCTCCCAGCCCTACGCCGACTGGCCCGCCCTCTTCGACATCGTGTACCCCAAGGAGTACATGGAGGACGAGGAGCTCTTCGCGGAGGGCTACGACGGTGAGATCCCCGTCACCGCAGGCCCGTTCGCGGACCCCGAGTTCGACGACGTCACCCAGCGCATCACGGTGACGAAGAACGAGGACTGGTGGGGCGATCCCGCCATGCTGGACGAGATCATCTTCGCCAACGTGGCCATCGACGGCCAGGCGACCGCGTTCAACAACGGTGAGATCGACGCCTTCTACCTGGGCTACGACGCCGCCGCGTGGGAGCTCCTGAAGGACCGCGAGGGCACCTACTTCACCCGCGCCGTCGACAACGCCTACCGGTTCATCTCGCTGAACGCCGGCAGCGAGACGCTCCAGGACAAGAACGTCCGCCAGGCCATCTCCATGGCCGTCAACCGCGACACCATGGCCGAGGTGGCCCTGGGCGCCGTGGACTGGCCCATCACCGGCGAGGTCAACCGCCTGCTCCGCTCCAGCCAGAACGGGTACCAGGACAACAGCGACCCGGTCGGCACCTACGACCCCGAGGCCGCGGGCGCGCTGCTCGACGAGGCCGGCTGGACCCTGGAGGACGGTGCCGAGTTCCGCACCAACGAGGCGGGCGACACGCTGAGCCTCGGCTGGGTCGCCTCCGAGGACATGCAGCTGGCCAAGGACGAGGGCGACATCGCCCGCGAGATGCTCGCCGAGATCGGCGTCGAGGTGGACGTCCAGAACGTCCCCGGCAACGCCCTGTTCTCGGACTACATCGTCCCCGGCAACTACGAGATGGCCAGCTACGTCCTGACCGGCTCCAACCCCTACCCCACCGACTCCGAGGGCAACTACAGCGGCCCCTACGACGAGGAGGGCGAGGACTGGGGCAACAACCACAGCTTCCACTCCACCCAGGAGATCAACGACCTCTACGAGGAGCTGGCCCAGGAGACCGACCCGGACCGCTACGCCGAGATCGCCAACCAGATCGACACCGCCATCTGGGACGAGGTCCTCACCATCCCGATGTTCGAGCGTCCCGGCCTGTACGCCATGGACGAGAACCTGCGCAACTGGGGCGCCTACGGCGTCGCCGGCAACTACGTCTACGAGGACATCGGCTGGCTCGCCGAGTAGCCTCCTGACGCATCGCCCGCGGCGCCGAACAGCCGCTGGTCCGAGCGACTGCGGCTACCAGGGCGCCGGTCCCCGCGAGGGGGTCGGCGCCCTTCGCCGTGCCCGGACCGTGCCCGGACCGTGCCGGGGCCGACGGCGCACGGGCGGCGCCGCGCACACGGGCCGCGCCAGGGCTGGAAGGCCTGCGCACAAGGAACATCCGGGCCCTGGGTTGGGACTCCGAACCCCGCTGTGGCAGGGTCGGGGGTGCAACCCCCACCCCCGCACCACCCCCCGTGTCCCGCTCGCTGGAAAGCTCTCGATGAGACCTCACCCCATCCTCGCCGCGACCGCGGCGGCGCTCCTCTGCGCCTCCCTCGCCTCCTGCGCAAGCCAGGAGGAGGACCCACGGGACGCCGCCGACCCCCCCGCCGACGCGGCCGTCGAACCTCCTACGGAGGAGGCCGACGAGTCGAGTCCCCCGCCCTCGGAGGATCCCGTCGAGGAGAACCCGTTCGGGACCCCGGTCGGCTGGGCGGGCGAGCCCCTGCAACGCGACGGCGAGGACCACCCCGGCGTCGTCGGCGGCGCGGACGGCGAGACCGTCACCGCGTCCGACACCGACGAGCTCGCCGACCACCTGTCCGACGAGGAACCCCTCACCATCGAGGTCAGCGGCAGCATCGACCTGGACGGGGCGATGGAGGTCGGCTCCGACAAGACCCTCGTGGGGGTGGGAGAGGGCGTCGAGCTCACCGGAGGCCGACTGGTCGTGGACGGCTCCAGCAACGTCATCCTGGCCAACCTGGGGCTGGAGGCGGACGGAACCGCCGTGGCGGTCCGAGGAGGAGCGCACCACGTGTGGGTGGACGGCTCCACCCTCACCGGGGGCGGGGACGACGACGCCCTGATCACCGTCACCGAAGGCGCCGACAACGTCACCCTGTCCTGGAACCACTTCCGCGACGCCGAGTCGGCGATCAGCATCGGAGGTGGTGACGACGGGCCCGGCGCCCTCCGTGTGACCGTGCACCACAACTACTTCGACGGCACCTCCGGCCGTCACCCGAGCGCCCGGTTCGCCGACCACGTGCACGTGTTCAACAACTACTACCGCGCCAACCCCGAGTACGGGGTGCGGTCCACCCATGACGCGAACGTCCTGGTGGAGGGCAACTACTTCGACGGCACCCCCCTCTCGGTCGCGCCGGAGGAGGAGGAACCGGGCAACGTCGTCACCCGCGACAACCTGCTGGTCGACTCCGCCCAACCGGACCTGCGCGGCGCCGTCCCCGACCCGCCCTACGCCTACGAGCTGGACGACACCTCCACGGTTCCCGACGTGGTGGCCGAAGGGGCAGGGTCCGACGCCCCCTAGCCAGGCAGGAACCCGGAGCGTGGGACCGGCCCTGTCCCGGTCCGCTGCAGACCCGTGCCCCGACGGAAGCCTCAGCTGAACGAGTGGTACTCGTAGGTTTCCCCGAAACCCTCAGGTGTGCGGTAGTCGAGCCTGCGCGGGTACCCCTGTTCGTCGATCCACAGCTCGAACCGGGCGTCCCGCACGAGTGTGAGGGTGTTGGCCCCGCTGTCGGTGTCGTAGCCTCCGACCTTGCCGGAGAAGGTGCCCGTGTAGAGGTACGCGCTGTGGCTGCTCCGCTGGCCCGGCCACCGCAGCTCCACCTCCTCCGACCCGACCAGGGACAGGTCGGACCCGGTGTCGAGGATTTCGTGCAGCTTGGCCGAGCCGAACCCCCGCGAACACAGGTAGCCGTCCGCCTCGGTCGGGGGGTCCAGGAGCTTCAGCCCCCGGTCCGCCGTCATCATGAGCTGTCCGTCGCCCACGTCGTAGCGGTACACGCTCTGCCCTTCCAACGTGGTGAAGAAGTGGTCGAACTCCGGCTCGGCCGTGGCGTCGTACATGACGCGGCCGCGCCCGGCCGCCACGTCCGGGTACACCGCCGCCCCGGAGGGCGTGCCGTCGAAGGTCGGCGTGCCGACGCTGCGACCGCCCTCGGAGAGGCCCCCGGAGACGGGCACGCCCCCGGGCTCCCTCCGCTCCTGTTCCGGGACCTCCGGGGCTTCCTGGCCGCCCTGGGCCTCCTGTTCCGCCGGGTCCGCCCGGTCGTCCGGGGACTGGGGCCCCTCCAGGGCGGGGGCGCCGTCGTGGACGGTGAAGGTGACGTGGAAGGCGGAGGAATCCTCCACCAGGGCGGCGGCGCCCGCGACGTAGGATTCGGCGTCCTCGGGGTCGGCCCCCGAGGTGGAAAAGCCCGTCCGGGGCGGTCGCGACTCGGGTCCGTCCGCGATCTCCAGGGGCCGGAGGGGCGAACCCACCGTGAGACGGGCCACCCCCCATCCGCTGGCGATCACGGCGAGGCAGGCCACGACCACGAGCACGGACACCAACCAGTTGGGGCGTTCTCCCCCCTCCTCGTGCGGGGTCTCGGAGCCGGAGGTGTGCGGTATCGACGGCATCGACACGGCCGGGGCCTCGTTTCTGCGAATCGGAACGCGGCCACCAGGAGATCGCGGGGGGTGGCGGCGCAGCATCGTCATCTGGCGTCGGTGAGTTGCGCGTACGGGGGGTACGACGCGGTGACGCAGTGTTCTGTTCGATGGTCGCATGCACGTAATCGCCTCCCGAGTCGGCGAACCGGAGCACCCAGTCGAGGTGGGGAGACTCCAGCACGGGCTCCAGGAAACCGAAGGTGCGGGTCTGCGACAGCCTCCGCAGCGTCTCCTCCGACGCGTGGTCCCACAGCAGCCGGACCGCGACCCGTGCCGCCCCGGTCGCGGTGAACGATCGGCTCAGGAAGAGTTCGTGCAGCTCATCGGCTTCCAGGCGGAGAACGGTCGCTTCGAGTACCTCCGATTCCAGCAGCCCTAGGAGCGCCAGGGCACAGTCCACGCGTGCCACCGGGGCGGGAACCAGGGTGCCCCGGGAGCAGCGCAGGACGGCTTCGGCCGCGGCCACAGGATCCAGCGTCCAGTGACCGTCCGGTGGGCGTTCGTGGCCGATTGTGGCCTCGTCGTTATGGTCCGACCCGGTGGCGTCCCCGCCGCCGCCGGGGGCGCCCGGACCGTCGATACCGCTCCCCCCGGCCGTCCCCCCACCGGACCGGTCGAGGGCGGGGGCGGCGACCTCCTCCGGTGGTTGCTCCCGGCCCTGCCCCAGCGCCGCGTGCACGGCGCCGCGCAGTACCCCGGGCAGCCTCTCCAGGGGACCCTGCACCGTGACCGCCACCACGATGGACACCGCGACCAACAGGGCCACGTACTCCAGCAGGGCGTTGCCTCGGTCCATGGTCCGTCGCCTCTCGCTGGCCGGGTGGTGTGGGGTTGTGGGGGCGATGGCGGAGGCTGCGCGGGCGGGCGCTCAGGCACTCAGGGCGCTCGGGGCGCCCCTGGAGGTCGCGGGCGCTGACGGGGGCCATCTCCCAGACTTCGGGCCGCATCGCGGCGCAGCGGACGCGATCGCGGGCCGGGGCACCGGGGGAGGAGCGGTCCCCCGGGTCGGCGTACTCCGGAATCTCCTGGTGGGTGACATCCGGGGCTCCGCCGGTGCCCGTGATCGGCGCGACCGGCACGTGCCACCGCGTCCGGGTGGGGTGGACGCCGGGCGGGCGGTGGGTCCGCGCCCCGCACGGGACCGGTGAGGCCACCGGTGGCGGTCGTGGTCCGGATCAGGCCCGGCACCGGGACAGGGGCGCGGAGCGGGAGGGGACGGAGCGGGAGGGGGCGGTCGGGGAGGACGTTCTCACGGACTGTCATACCTCCAGGTTGGGCCGTGCCCGGAGGAGGGACAAGAGGGAACCGGTACCTGTGGACGGCCCCGCGCGGGGCCGTGGCCCGCACGCGGCGGGCGACACCGGGCCCGGTCGGCGGAGCTCCTGCGGCCCCGTCCTACCGCATGCTCCCGTCGCCCGCCGCCAGGTGGATGTGGTCGACGTGGTCCAGCGTGTTGTTGCCGGTGTCCTGTTGGAAGCGGCGCACGCTCTCCCAGGGGCCCACCGGGTCCCGGTCCGCGTTCCAGATGTGGTGGTCGTAGATCAGGCCCTTGACCTTCAGCTCCGAGGCCCGGGGGATGATCCAGTTGATCACCGTGACGGCGGTCCGGTGCATCTCCGGGGTAGGAACAGCCCCCATGTCCGACACCATCATGTAGTCGATCGCCTCGCCGGTGTTGTGGTCGCTGCCCTCCTCCCCGCGCTGACCGCCCGCGGAGATGTAGAACCCGCCGAACTCCTCCTGGAGGATGTTGTGCACCGTGCACATCGCGGGGTGGAGGGAACCCAGCGACGAGCAGTTCACCACCGCGCCGCCTCCGAAGAACGAGTCGGGGTCGAACCTGTACCGGCCCTCCTGGTCCACCAGGTGCACGTCGACCAGGCGCTTGGCGGACTCGACGTCGGTGACCGGTCCGCCGCCGCAGTCCATGACGCCGCCGTTCACACCGCAGTCGTGGGGGACCCGGACGATCGCGATGGCCGACGCGTTGCCGACCACGGTGTTGGTCTCGTCCTCGGTCCCGTCGCACACCACGTCGTTCCAGTGGCGGGAGCCGTCCTCCTCCAGCTCTTTCTGGCAGACGGCGCCGCGCACCTCGACCCGCACGATGTTGCCGTACCGTCCGAGGCTGTTGTCGCTGGCGCGGATGTCGGTCAGGACCGCCCCGTTGGCCCGCGCGTACTCGTCGGCGCGCCCCTCGGCGACCTCCTCGTCGAACCACGGGTACGGGATGCCGCCGTCGACCATCTCCCGCGCGGCCTCGTTCTGGAGGGCCCCGACAGCGGCCAGCGCGGCGGCGTCGGCGGCCGTCTGGACCTGGGAACGCATGTCGTTGGCGGCACCGACCCGGACGAACAGCAGGGTGAGCGCCAGCAGGGCCAGGGTGAGCCCGAAGAGGAGCAGGGTGTTGGCCTGGCCGTCGTCGCGGCGGCCCAGGAGGGGCCGCCTCCGGGCGGGGCCGGTGGAGCGGAGGGTCCGTCGCAGTCCCATGTGTTTTCCGTGGGTGGGGGCCTCCCCCGTGGGGGCGGGGAGCGGGAGCGGGCGTTCGAGGGGCCGGGAGGACGTCGCGTGTGGTGAACGTGTGACCACTTCCGGACAGTCACTCTGCCCGGCGCAGCTTATCCGGGCTTGCCCGTGATCGGTAGGGGCCTGTGGACGGGACCGGGTTCCGTGTGTCGCAAGGTGAGGTTTTCGTCCTTGTTGCGGGGTCCGGATCGGCGGAGGCGTGTCCACACCTGGCCACCGGCAGGAACGCGAGTCCACACCCGACAGCCCTTCCGTTTCACGGCGCTTGGCCTGGTGAAGAAGGAAAAGCGGCCTGAGTACCACGCCGCACCATCGGGTGCACATGGGGTGGAAATCGAGCTTCCTCCGCATTCGTGCGGTGTTTCTGTCGTGTGTTCGACCAGAATCGGATCCCACACGGGAGGATGGACACCGTCCGGGAGCCGGGCGAGGGGGCACTTCGCCATCCTCGCGGCCATCCACTCAAGAACTCCATGTGCCACATACGGGGCAACTAGAAGGCGAGAACATGAGCGCCCGAAAAGCGATGACGCCCGTCGAACAGGACGAGTCCCTCCGCGGTGTGGGAGCGGACCTGCTGCGGACGGCCCCCGACGACTGGGTCAAGTTCCGGCTCGTGTACTCGGGGCTGGCCGACGTCGAGTCGGCCCACTTCGAGGTGATGTTCGAGGAGGGCCGAAGTACCGGGTGGGTACCGCCGCTGGCGGTCCTGGAGGTCCTGCGGGACGTGCGTTCCGGCATGTACGCCCAGGGGAGGGGCACCTGGTACACGGCCTACTACGAGGTCGAGCGGGCCGGAGGGCACCGGGTCCGGTACGACTACGACAACGAGCCCTACTTCGACGAGCCCCGGGACGCCGCCGACTACCTGCTCGACCTCGAGTACTTCCCCCGCGACGACGAACACGTCCCCGACTGGCTCATGGAGAAACTGGAGGGGGAGAGGGTGCCCGACACGTCGGAGAGCGCCTCCCCCTGGAGCGTGTTCCGCAGCGCGCGCGTCACACGCGAGACCCGGATCGCCCCCGGGGACATGTCCCCCGAGGAGATGATGGACACCGTCCAGGAGATCGGCGACCGCACGATCGAGTCCGTGTGGGGCGAGTGGAGCGAGATCGTCGTCGACTACAAGGGGCTCGTCGGCCTGTCCTCGTCGAGGGTGAGCGTGCGCAGGCCGGAGGGCGGGACGCAGTGGGACCTCCTCCTGCCCGAGGTGGGCCGTCTCCTCGGCCGCCTGAGGACCGGCATGTACCAGCCGGGCAAGGGCACGTGGTTCACCGCCCGCCTCACGATCCAGGAGTCCCGGGAGATCGGGGTCCACTTCGACCACCAGAACCTGCCGGAGTTCGACGTGGACCCCGATCCCCGCAGCTTCCACCAGGACATGCAGTACTTTCCCCGCAGCGCCGACCACCTCCCGGACTGGCTCCTGGACCGCCTGAGCGCCGCTCAGAGCCTGCTCCGCGCGGACGGGCAGCAGTAACCCCGGCGGCGGCACCGGGAGGACGGCCGCGAGAGGGCCGCGGCGCGGCGTCGGCCGGCGTCAGCGGAGACGGCGGTCGACCGCACCCCACAGGTGCACATCGGCGACGGTGACCTTGAGGTCGCCCGACTCCAACGGCATCACGGTCACCGAACGGAGGTACGGCCCGTGGCTCCAGCGACGGGCCGTGTGCCCGGGGACGGCCTTGGCCCCCACCCGGCCCATCGCACCCGCCGGTCCCACCAGGAGCCGCAGCTCCCAGGTGGCACGCACCACGGACCCACCGCCGTACTCGGTACGGCGGAGCAGCGGCAGGGTGCCCACGAGGCGAAAACCCCCGCCCCCGGCCCGGGGTGCGCCCCGGGCCGGGCGGGGTCCGCGCCGAGGGGCCCCGGCGCGCAGCGGGAATCGCAGGCCCGCGTCGGTACCGCCCACCACCTCCACGGCGTACTCCGCACCCTCCGGCAGCGGGGACTCCAACCGCACCTCGAACCGCAACAGCTGCCCGTGGCGCCCGGTCGGACGCACCCGGGCCTCGCCGACCTCCAGAGCCGGCGCCAACGGGGACGTCACCAGCCCCAGACGGTCGTTGACCGTGTAGTACGGCCGCACCCGGGAACCGGCCCCGTGGGCGAGCTGCACCCGCTGCGCCGGGTACTCGATGATCTTCTTGTAGCCGACCACCCCGGGTAGGTGCCGCCCCAGGGTGCACTCGGCACCGTCGGACAGGACCAGGCGCATCTCCCACTTCTCCGGCTCCCCGTGCCGCCCGTGCACCACCGCCTCGGGATCGATCACCGCGGTGAAGAGGCCGTCCTCCGCCACCGGCGCGGAGAACTCCCGCAGGGCCCGCGGCGCCTCCCGCAGCCGCACGGCCAGCCGGGCGAGCGCGTCCGGCCGCGTCCGACCCAGGACGCGTCCCTGCACGGTGATCAGCCCGTCGGCGACCTCCACGTGCTCCACCTCCGCGTGGTGAGCGGACCGGCGCACGTGCAGGACCAGGCGGCCCTTCCCGGAACGGGCGGGCACCACCAGGGCGAGTCGTCGAACGCTGTCGGCCGCCAACGGGTACCCGTACTGGTGGATCACGACGTCCTGCACAGGGGTCACCCGGTCGCCGTCGACCCGGGACACCTCCCACGTACGCGCGGCGAGCTGGTCCCGCTCGGCGTCCACCACCACGTCGCCCTTCCCGTCCGGGGACAGGGCGATCCGCTGCCCCGGGCACACCAGGACGACCTGGTCGGGAGGGTTCGTGAAGGACAGAACCGCCAAGCCGTCGTCACCGGCACGCACCCGGCACGCGGCGGGCGGCTCCGGCCGGGGAGCGGGTACCAGGGGCACCGACGCGGGCAGCGTCCGGCCGGCCAGCTCGGCGAACAGCTCCTCGTGCAGGCGCACCACGTTGGACGGGTCGAACCGCTCGGAGTCCAGGAGGGCGGCCGACGACATCCGGCGGCGGAGCCCGTCGTCGGACATCAGTTCGGCCAACCCCCCGGCGATGCCCGGGGCCGAGCGGTTGGGCACCAGTAGCCCGTCCTCGCGGTCGCGGATGATGGACGCCGGGCCGTGCGGGCAGTCGGTGCTCACCACGGGCAGCCCCGACCGCATGGCCTCGACGATGGTCATCCCGAACGGCTCCTCACTGGAGGTGGCCGCGGCGAACGCCCCCTGGGCCCAGGCCTCCTCCACGCGCGGGTGCGGGCCCATCAGCCACACCCGGTCCTGGAGCCCCAGCGAACGCACCAGCCGAACCAGGGCGGCACGCTTGTTGCCGCGCCCGTAAATACGGAGCGTCCACTCGGGGAACTCGTCGCTGACCATGGAGAACGCCTGAACGAGCAGGTCGTGCCGTTTGCTCGGCGCGAGCCGCCCGGCGGCCACGATCGTCCGGGTGTTGTGTCCGTTGGTGGTGAACGGCGGAGCGGGAACCGAGTTCGGAATGGACAGCAGCCGCACCCCCGGCATCGGCATCCGCGCCGCGTACGTGCGCGCGTCCGCCTCGGTCACCGTCACGAACGCGTCCAGGTGGGGGTACTCGGCCTCCAGCACCCGGCGCAGCGGTTCGGAGTGCTGGTCGTAGGTCAGGTGCTCCTGTCCCACCTTCACCACCCGGCTGGGCGCGGCACGGGCGATCACCACGTTCAGGCCGGGCCGGGTCCCCACGACCACGTCGGCGTCGGTGGTCGCCAGGTACTCCTCCAACCGATCGTCCGTGAGCCGGCTGTGCGTGGATCCGCGGGAGTCCTCCGCGGGAAAGAGCAGAGGTGGCAGCCCGGCCCGGTCCGACCCCTCGTACAGCGGGCGGCCCTCCTCCCCGGTGCCGCTGCCCCGCCTCTCCTGGCGCACGTCGACAAGGGGACGCAGACGCACCTGGGCGGGCACGGGCAGGGCAGGTTCGGCGCGGTGCCGGAACACCGAGACGATCTCGACCTCGTGCCGTGCCGACAGGGCCGCCGCCTGGTTGGCGACGGTTCGGACGGTGCCACCGATGCCGTACATGTCATTGATCAGATAGGCGATCTTCACTGGCCCCCCGTGTTCTCGGCGCTGCTCCGCGCTGTGCCACGCGGGGCGGCGCCGGCACCCGTCGTCCACGCCGGTCCGAACCCCCGACAGGGGAAGGCGTGGGGAATGAACGCTCAGGCTATGGGGCTTTTGTGGCAGAAAAGTGCTTTATGTCGGATTGCTGTCTGAAGGTTTGCCGGTCGATGTGAGGGCTTTGCACTCAACTCAGTCGAGGGCGAGAAGGGGGGAACGCACGAGGACCCCTCCCCGCGGAGCGGAGGGGGCAGCAGGCCGGAACCCGGGGAGCACGTGGCCGACGGGTGCCGGCCGGATCGGCCCCACACGCGGTCCACGCAGCGGGTCCCACGTCGGGGAACCTCCCAGGACAGGGAAGGGTTGCACAGCCCCGGCGGCGGGCCAGGGAACACCGGTCAGTAGGTGTTCGAACCCTCCCACGAGGCGAAGGCGGCACACGGCGAACCGTACGCGTCACCGATGTAGGCCAACCCCCAGGAGATCTGCGTCGACGGGCTCTCCATGTAACCGTTGGGCATGGAGCCGTGCCTCGCCGGATTGAAACCGGCGATACCGTTGGCGCCGGTCTCGGTGTTGACAACCGTGTGGTCCCAGTTGGAGATGGTGCCCCACAGGCTGCTCAGGCAGTTCCACTCGTTGTTGGACCACCCCGCGTCCGCGGCCATGCCCATCGCGAGGCTCTGGTTCTCCGTGGCGGTCGGATCGTCACCGTCCCACTCGTACTGTTCGGGTTCCTCCGGCCGGTCGGCTTCGACCCAGGTCTCGTCGCCGCAGCCGGGTCCCTCGACCAGACAGACCATCTGACGGACCCCGCTGTTGAAGGTCTGGCTCAGTTCGAGCTGGTAGACCGCGACCATGATCGCCGCCGCCAGGACGGTGACAGCTGCGAGCTCGACCATCGCCGCGCCCTGGTCCCCCACGGATCTTCGAGCGGGGATGCCGAGTCGGCGGGACACGCGCCCGGACCAGGACCGGACACGGGGCGGCCCTTGGCTCTCGCCTGAGCGACCGGTCGGTCCGCTGGGGGAGGGCCGCCGACTGCCTCCGGGGATGGGGCGGTGAGGGGTGGGCAACGCCGTCTCCTACGGGTGTCCAAGGAAAGGAAGGGGGCAGGGGCTCAAGAGATCGGAACATCCTCGATCGGATCGAAGTTCGGAATTTCGATGGTTATCGAGTCGATGTCACTTGGTACTGAGAACATGGACCAGTAGGCAACCTTGTCACCGCTGTTCAGATTCTGTACGAGATCGTTGGAAATACTGCCGGAGCAAAGGCAGGCCCCCTCGCCGTCCATGACCGGGTGATATCTGGTGTCCGCATCAGAGTCAAGAGCAGTAATGCCCGCAAAGTTCTGTCCGGAGTAGGAATAAGAGCGGTCGCGTAACCACAACATGGAAACTTGTTCGTCTCCAGAGTTCTCGATGCTCCACGTCACAGAAATAAGCTTCTGGGATTCATCACGCTCCACTCGATGGACCTCTGAGGTGAGTGACCTTGACTCATCTGAAGTTCCGGAACTTGTGCCCAGTGATTCGAGATCAGATGATTGTGGGGAGGCAAGAGCACTCGCGCCAGAAGGAAGCACCATCGAAGTGAGTGCAAGGATGGCCATGAGGCTGAAGGTTTGAGAGACATTCTTCACGAGTTCTCCTCGCTTACTTCGCGAACGTGACGCTGACTCGGCGGTTGCGTTCACGTCCTTCTTCGGTGTCATTACTGGCGATAGGGTCACTGGACCCGTGCCCCTCGACCTCGAAGGATACTCCATTTCTGGCGGTCAGGTCGGAGAGAACTTCCTCTACGGCTTCGGCGCGCTCTTGGGAAAGTGGAAGGTTGATGCTGTCTGTTCCGGTGTTGTCAGCGTAGCCATCAATCATGACGTCCTCGGAAGTCGCATCATCGATTTCGGTGGCCACTTGTTCGAGAATTGCTTCGGCTTCAGTGCTGAGGTTTGCGCTATTTGTTTCGAACAGTACGTCGGAGGAGAGGATGATGCTGACTTCATCACCGCTCTCGGTCCTGCCTGTTTGATCCCCGAGGTCATCCGAAATGGTTACGAGATCAATTACCCTCGGTTCGGAAAGGCCTGTATTCTCGACAGTTTCGGAAGATTCACTGATGGGGATGTCAAGTATGGGTGGGGTTAAAGGGGTAGTGAGGGTCATGGAATCTACTTCGGCCGGTGGGGCTGGGTAGATGATCCACATGTCGACGGTTTCCCCGCCGCCGATGTTTGCTTCGGTGGAGGAGCAAAAGCAGGAGCCATTGCTCTGCTCATAGTTGAGGTGTCTCTTGTTGTTTTCTGCGTCTAGAAGTGTGACACCACTCGCGACTTGTGGTTCATCGGGTACGCCCAGGCCGCTATAGAGAAGAAAATCTGATCCAGACGTATTTGTGACTCCCATCCGGAGTCTCAGTCTTCCTTCTCCAACGTTCTCCAGTGCAAAGACATCGATACGAAAGTCCTGTCCGATGCTTGTCGCCGAGGTGATGCTACTGGCTATAGTGCTCCGCTCATCGGTGTCTCCTGGGGAAGGTGTTTGGCCTGGGAGGCTGGTGTTGAGATCTCCTTCGTTGGGCGCGGTGTTGTCTGACCCGACAACGCATCCTGTGACCAGGAGAAGGGGAACTGCCAGTATCGCGCCTGACCTGAAGGGGTTCGCTGTGCCTCGTTCTTGAGAAGCTGGGGATAAGATGGTCAAGATTGACCCATTTTCTCTGCTGATGCTTTTTCTCATTGCTCGTGGTCTGGGGAGATTGCCGCTAGACCCTTTTATTCAGTCGGTCCTTGGAGGACTGAAGTGATGGCCGCCCCAATTCCATCGCTGATCCGCCCGGGAAGACCAAGCGCGAAAACCGCGACCGCGATGGCCGCGACGAGGATGAGGATGGCGGCGTACTCGACGATCCCGGCGCCCTTGTCGTCCCTCTTGGGGGGTGCTACCAGCCAGGTGCTGAGCGCCACCCAGAACCTGTTCAGGCTGTTCATGGATCTGACTCCTTGGGGAGAGGGC
The DNA here is from genome assembly GCF_042716955.1 of Nocardiopsis sp. NPDC058631. NCBI lineage: Bacteria > Bacillati > Actinomycetota > Actinomycetes > Streptosporangiales > Nocardiopsidaceae > Nocardiopsis > Nocardiopsis sp. NPDC058631. The sequence continues at coordinate 34,431 of NZ_JBHXQY010000058.1, forward strand.
TGAGGGTGCCGCCTTGCTGCGGCTCTGCGCTGGTGAACCAGGGGTGGGGGTCCACCGGAGGTGGGCGTGCGGGTTCTGCGTGTCCCCGCGAAACCACTATCCGACACGGGCTCGGGTGTCGCCCCGCGCCCTGGCCGGATGTGGCCATCTTTCTTCAGGATTCCCTCTGGGGCACGGGGCCACACACTGTCCACAGGGCTCGATGCCGGCCCAGGTGGATGCCGTTGTACGGAGATTCGGTGGTTCACGTCCGCGCTGCCAGAGAGGTCACGATGAGTGCTCGTCGGGTGACCATGATCGCACGCGGTCCGTGGGCATGTCATGGCCGGGTGTGTCATGCCAGACCACCTCGTGTGCGCCGGAACCGCGTGGTGTTGGATTGGTGCCCTGTCCCGACCGGGACGGCTGGTGAGGACCGTGAACCTGACACGGGCGCGGAAAGGCGGCGGGATTGGACGGCAGCTTGGTTCTCCCCCTGGTGGTGGGGTTGGTTGCGGGTCTCGTGGTCGGGGTCGTCCCGCTTCTCCGGGTCGTGCGCGGCCATCTCGTGCTCCGGGCAGCGATCGGTGAAAGCTCCCGGCCGGGCACCGTCCCCGATCCGGACGAGTTGAGCCCGAACACGCTGGCCTTCCTCGTCGGGGGGCCGGTACGGGTGGGGGAGACGGCGATCGTTGACGCGTTCCTGAGCGAGCGCATCCGCAGCCAGGCCGCCAAAGGCTTCTTCACCCTCGTCGGCCCCAACAAGCCCTACGCGCATGAGAAGGACCCCGTACGGCGCGTCCTGGTGAAGGCGTTCAAGAAGCGTGTCGGGGTCAGTGCCCGGGAACTGGTGCGCCGGGTGGTGACGGGCCGCGGCATCAAGCAGCTCCGGCAGGAGCTGGCCCAGGCGCGTCTGATCGTGGACTCCCGGGAGGTCCGCGCGGTTCTGGAGACCCGGAAGAGGCTTCCGAGGACGATCCGGGGCGGGCAGATCCTCTCCCTGCTGGTCGCCGGGGCCGGCGCGGGCGTGCTCTTCCTGGTGGAGCCGGTCGGTGCCGCTGTGGTAGCCCTCGCCGGGGGCCTCGCCGCCTCGGCCCTCCTGCTGGTCGCGAACGCTGTCCTGGGGGCGACCGGCGGCCCGGCCGTCCTACCCACCACCGCGGCGGGCGACGAGGTCGTCGAGCGGGCCAGGGAGCGCTACGGGGTCGCGCCCGTCGGGTCCGGGGGCAGGATGCCGCGGGACGAGGCGGTCCGGCACACGGCGGTCACCGGTTTCCGTGCGCTGCGTGGCAGGGCCGGCGCCCGTCGTTCCACCGGGCCCGTGTCCGCCGACGAGTCACCCGCCCTCACCGCGGTGAACGCCGGGGCGGGCGGCCACGGTGACGCGGGTGGAGGTGAGGGGCTGGTGGACCCCGACGCCCTGTGCGAGTTGGCCGACCTCTGCCAGGGCGGCTCGTCGAACGACAGCGGCCCGGGCAGCGGTGGCGGTTCGGGCGACGGCTGGAACGGCGGTTTCGGCGACACCGGAGACAGCGGCTCCGGTGGCGGCTGGGGTGGCTGGGGCGGTGGGGGAGACTCCGGCGGTGATTCCGGCGGCGGAGGGGGAGACGGCGGCGGTGGAGGCGGGGGCGACTGAGCCGCTTCCCGACTGCCCGCCTCCCGACCGACCTGGTCGGCCGCGGGCCGAAGCCCCCGTGGTGCAGGGCGCAGGAACGAACGCCGGGCGGGGCTCTCGTAGAGCCCCGCCCGGCGTGCCTTCACCGGGAAGGCGGCGCCACTGCCTGCCCGCAGATCGGCGCCGCCACCCTTGACCGGTTCCCGGCTCGGGATGTGGGTCAGCCCTGTTCCGGACGTCGGAGTTCGGCAACCCCCGCCAGCAGCTCGAACGAGCGCAGGCGAGCCGCCTGGTCGTAGATCATCGACGACACCATCAGCTCGTCCACACCCGTGTCAGCGACGAACAGTTCGAGCTTCTCGCGGACGGTTTCGGGGGAGCCCACGAACGAGTAACGAAGCATGTGGTCCAGTCGTTCCTTCTCCCCGGGACGCCATGCGGTGTCGAGGCTCTCGACCGGCGGGCGGAGCCGTCCGCGGGCGCCGCGCAGGGTTCCCAGGAACGCCTGCTGCATGGTCGTGAACAGCTGGCGGGCCTCCTCGTCGGTGTCGGCGACGAAGGCGTTCACCCCGGCCATGACGTAGGGCTCCTCCAGCTGGGCGGAGGGGCGAAAGCCTGCCCGGTAGGCCTTGAGGGCCTCGTACAGGGCGTCGGGCGCGAAGTGCGAGGCGAACGCGTACGGCAGGCCGAGCTGCGCGCCGAGCTGGGCGCCGAAGAGGCTCGACCCGAGGATCCACAGCGGGACCCGCAGGCCTTCGCCGGGGATGGCGCGGACCGGCTGATCGGGTTCGGCGGGCTCGAAGAACGCCTGGAGTTCCTGTACGTCGCTGGGGAACGTCGAGGAGGCGCTGTGGTCGCGGCGCAGCGCCGCCATGGTGCGCGGGTCGGTGCCGGGCGCGCGGCCCAGGCCGAGGTCGACCCTGCCCGGGTAGAGGGACTCCAGGGTGCCGAACTGCTCGGCGATGACGAGCGGCGAGTGGTTGGGGAGCATGATGCCGCCCGCGCCGACCCGGATGCTGGACGTGCCCTCGGCGATGAACCCCAGGGAGACGGACGTGGCGGCGCTGGCGATGGCCTGCATGTTGTGGTGCTCGGACAGCCAGAAGCGCTTGTAGCCGAAGCGTTCCGCGTGCTGGGCGAGTTCCCGGGCGGAACGGAGTGCCTGGCCGGGGGTGGACCCCTCGGCGATGCTGGCGTGGTCGAGCACGGACAGCGCGATGGTGGACATGGTTGCCCTCTTCCCCTGCTGCGTAGCGGTTCCTGCGGCAGGGCCGGGGCGGGAGGGTCGGTGTCCCCAGCCTGTCTGCGCGTTCGATGTTCGACGAACATCGAATTACGAAGGTACACTCGCGACTGTCCATGAGCCAAATCCCGTCTGGTCGTCGGCCAGGCTCCGTACGAGGAGGACCGCCTTGGCTCCCAGGGAGCAGGAGCACCCCGCCCTCAACGACGTGGAACTGGTGACGGTGCTCTCCGCGCTGGCCGAGCCGACCCGTCTGCGGATCGTGCGGATGCTCGCCGCGATGGAGGGTGAGCAGGCGTGGAAGGACATCGACCTGCCCATCGCCCAGTCGACGCTGAGCCACCACCTGAAGATCCTGCGCAACGCCGGTCTGGTGCAGAACCGCACCGCGGGGACGCGGTGCTTCATCTCCCTGCGCGGCGACGAGCTGGAGGGGCGGTTCCCGGGGCTGCTGGAGTCGGTGCTGGCGTGCCGGGACGCCGCCGTCATCAGGGCGGCGAAGGAGCCGGGGCCCCAACAGGACCACGGCGACACTGTTGGCTCACCGGTCCCAACGGCCACATGAGAGCAGGTCAGCGCCCAGTCACGGCCGGACGGTAGCCGTGGCTGGGCGCTGCGCTTCACACAGTAGGCGACGGTCGTGGTCCGTGTCAGAGGTTGCGCCCGGCTGCGTCGGAGGCCGTCGGAGGGGTCCCCCTCCGGCCGGGGCCGGGCGGGCCCGCTGCCGGGGACGACGCCGTTCCCCACCCCGCAGCCCGCCTGATCGGCGCTCCGCGGCGATCAGGCCCTCAGCCGCCGCGGTCCGTGCCCGGTCGCCGTGAGGACGCAGGGCCGTGGACGGAACCGAACCCCGAGCGCACCTGGGAATGTACGCTCTGTATGCAGTAGATTCACGTACCCATGGGTCCTGGCGGGGCGATTCGGACGCCGCGTCGGCGGCCCAGGAGAGTGGAAAGCGCCCCCCATGGCATCCAGCCCGCCTACCCCGCTTCCACCGCACGTCCACCCCCTGGTCGGCGACGACCCGGCGGAGGTCGGCGGTCACCGGCTGATCGGCCGCCTCGGTGACGACGACGTGGGCACCGTCCATGCCGCCGTGTCGCCGGGCGGGGATCCCGTCGCGCTCAAGGTCGCCCACGCCCGGTGGGCCGAGGCCGCGGGAGCGGACCGCGAGGTCGCCCTGCTCCGCGGAGGACGGGGCGTGTGCCTGGTCGGGGCCGAGGACGGCGGGAGCCTCCACGGGCGCCCCTGGTCGGCGACCCCCTACGTCCCCGGCCCCGACCTCGCCCGCCATGTGCACGGGACCGGGCCGCTGGCCGGGGCCGTGCTCCTGGTCCTCGCGGCGGGAACCGCCGAGGCCCTCGCCTCGGTGCACGCGGCGGGCGTCCCCCACGGGGACGTCAGGCCCGGCAACGTCATCGTCACCCCCGGCGGCCCCCGGCTGGTCGACCACGGGATCGCACGCCTGCTGGACGACGGCGACGCACCCACGACCGCGGGCGGACCCGGTTGGCTGGCCCCGGAGCGCTACGCCGGGGAGCGGCCGGGCCCCGCCTCGGACGTGTTCTCGTGGGCGTGCCTGGTGGCGTTCGCCGCCACCGGTCGGCCGCCCTTCGGCCAGGGCGCTCTCCTCCCCGAGATGGCCCGCCGCGCCCGCGAGGAGCCGGTCGACCTGTCCGCGGTCCCCGGAGAGCTGCGGGACCTCCTGGGCCGCGCCCTGTCGCCGGACCCCGCACGGCGGCCCCCGGCGGAGGAGGCATACCTGGAGTGCCTGCTGCTGGCGGGGGTCGAGGACGACGCCACCCGAGAGGTGTGGGCCGACCGGCTGCGCGGCCTCGTCCACGCCCACTGGCCGCACGTCGGCACCGGTCGGCACAGCCCCGAGGAGTGGCTCGCCGCGGGCAGGGCACTCTCCGGACAGGGGCCCGAGGCGACACGCGGGCGGACACGCCGGCGCCGCGGCGGGGCCGGGGAGGACCCGGGCGGCTTGGGCCCCGGCGGCACGGGTCCGGGCACCGGCGCGCGCCGCGGCCGAGGTCGGCGGCCGGGCCGGATCATCGCCCTCGCCGCCGCCGCGAGCGTGTTCGCCGCGGTGGCGCTCGGCGGCGGATACCTGCTCATGGAGGCCTTGGCGGAGGACACCGGCACCACCGCGGCGGAGGACGCGGAGGGACCCGGCCCGGAGCCGCAGGAGGAGCCCCCGCCGCTCTCCGGCGCGGACCTGGTGTCGGCCTCGCTCGACACGTTCCTCGCCGCGGAGGCCTTCGAGCTCACCGTGCTCACACACGCGGGGAACGGCGAGGGCTACGGTCAACCCCCTCCCACGGACACCGCCGCCGTTCCGACCCTGTTCGACCGGGTGCTCCACCGGTCCGGGCCGCCGGACGCGCTCCGCTGGAGCAGCACCGTCAGCGGGGCCCGCACCAGCGACCTGATGATGGTGGACGGGGACCTGCTGCGCGGTGAGGGCACCGCCTGGGGCGGCGCCGCCACCTGGTACGAGGCCGGGCCGGACCACCCGGCGAAAGCTGCGGTGTTCAGCCCGGAGGAGGTCGTCGGGCCGCTGGTCCGCGCGGTCGAGAGCGGGACCGTCACCGGAGAGGCCGACACGGTCTTCAGAGCACCCGGGCCCGCGGAGGACGCCTACGGCCATCTCGCGGGCGGTGTGCCCGAGGAGGTGCCTGCGGTCCGCGTGGAGGGCGATTTCCGGACCTCGGACGCGGACGCGCGGGAGGCGACCCGGTTCGTGCTCGTGGCCACGGAGGACGGCGTCCCGCTGTCCTTCGCCACCGAAGGGGCCTCGGACGGCGGCCGCTTCCTCAACGGGCGCCCCGTCTCCCAGGAGGCACCGCCGTCGTTCCTCGCCCCCGCCGTCCCGGTGGAGCGGTGGTACACGCAGTACACGTTCGTGGAGCTGAACGGGGAACCGGACCTGCAAGTCCCCGACCCGGCCGACGTCCGGCCCCCGGAGCCCGAGGCCCCCTCCCCGGTCTCCTACTGAACGGCGCCCCCAGGGCCGGGCCGACCGGGAAGCCCCACCCCTACGGCTGTCCCACCCCTTCCGGTGGACCCGGCCCCGCCCCTTCGGGTAGGCTCACCGCCGTGTCGCGTGCCCCGACCATGAGCAGTGGGCCGGTCGGCGGGCATGGAGGCACCTGGATTCTTCGAGGAGAGCACCGTGAGCGTACCCGCCATGCATCGCGCCTAGGAGTCCGTGCGGCGTCGGCCTGAGCCACGCCCGGACGCGTTGATCGACCTCCCCGAGATCCCCGACACCCGGCCCTGCCCGGGGCCCCTGTCACCCTCACCCGCCCTCCCGCGCGCCCGTGCGCCGAGGCGGTCCGTCGGCGTGCTCCGCCGTGCGCCCCGCCCGTGTGCACCGCCGTCGGTCTGGCGCGGGTTATCCCGGGGAAGGTCGCCCACCCGACACCCCTGAGGAGACCTGTGACAGATCCGTACGTACCGACCGCACCGCACGTCAGTGACTTCAACATCCCGGTCGTGGAGGAGTTCCGCGCCAACGGCGGCCGTGTCGGCGGCATGTTCGAGGGCGGCGACCTACTGCTCCTGACCACCACGGGCGCCAGGTCCGGGCACGAGCACACCACCCCGCTCGGGTTCGTCCGAGTGGAGGGGAAACTGCTGGTCATCGGTTCGGCCGGCGGCTCCGACCGCCACCCTGCCTGGTACCACAACGTCCTCGCCCACCCCGTGGTCACCGTGGAGCTGGGCGCCGAGGAGTTCGCGGCCGTGGCCGTGCCGGCCGAGGGCGCGGAACGGGACCGGCTGTTCGCCGAGATCGTGCGCCTGGTCCCCGGCTACGGCGACTACCAGGCCGGGACCGCCAGGGTTCTGCCGGTGGTGGCGCTGGAGCGCACCGCTGACGCCGCTCCCTCCGAGGCCGCCAACTTCGCGGAGAAGCTCGTCGAGATCCACACCTGGCTGCGCGCCCAGCTCCGCGACGTCCGCGTGGAGGCCGACGCCTTCCTCGCGGAACGCGCGGCCCGGCAGGAGGGGGCGGGGGAGCCGAAGCCCGGGCTCAACCTCCAGCTGCGGCAGTACTGCCTGGCGTTCTGCGAGTCCCTGCACTACCACCACACGAGTGAGGAGACGATGTTCCCCGGCCTCGGGGAGGCGAACCCGCACCTGGAGGAGACACTGCGGAGGCTGTCCGAGGAGCACCGCACCGTGGACCGGATCCGCGGTGAGCTGGAGGCGCTGCTCGGTGATCTCCCCACCGCCGACCCGGAGGTGTTCCGCCGCCAACTGGCCCGGATGACGGAGGAGCTGGAGGCGCACCTGGACTACGAGGAGTCCGCGCTGTTCCCGGTCCTGACCGCGATTCCGTTCCCTCCGAGCAGGCCCGCCTGACCGCTGTTCGTCACCGCCGGCGGTGTGGCGCCCGCGGTTGAGCGGCGGGGGCCCGCTTCCACCGTCGCGGGGCGCCCCCTCACCCCCCCGGACGGGTCCCTCCCCGACCACGGGGAGGGC
>NZ_JBHXQY010000059.1:0-40398 GCF_042716955.1 Nocardiopsis sp. NPDC058631
GACATCGACCACCGCACCCACAGAACAGTCGTCCACATCACGATCGAAGCCTTGCCAAGCCCACCAGACGGCTAACCGAACGGCATTGGGCCTAGCGCGCCTCGGGCCCGCCGTCGCGGTAGACCGCTCCGGCCTGGTCGGTGTACTTGGCCTCTCCGGGGCCGGCGCTGCCGATCTCGTCGTGGTCGATCCGTGCGGGGGTGTCCGGCCCCGCACCGCGGCCGACCACGTTGAAGCAGATGTTCAACAGGATCGCGACGACGGCGGCACCGATGATCCCCGAGTGGGCGACCAGTTCCACCGACTCGGGCAGGTGGGCGTAGAAGGTCGGGTAGGCCAGGGGGATGATCGCCACCCCGACGGAGGTCGCCACCAGGACCAGGTTGAGGTTGCTGGTGAAGTCGACCTTGGCCAGGGTCTTGATCCCGCTGGCGGCCACGCTGCCGAACAACACCAGCCCGGCCCCGCCCAGGACGGGGGTCGGGATGGCGGCCATGACGCCACCGAGCACAGGGAACAACCCCAGCGCGACGAGGATGAGCGCGCCGGTGGCGACCACGTACCGGCTGCGCACCCCGGTCAGGGCCAGCAGGCCGATGTTCTGCGCGAAGGAACTGGTGGGGGTCGCGCTGAAGATCGGTCCGATGAGCGATCCGCTGACGTCGGCCCGCAGGCCGGCGGAGATGCGCCTGGCGTCCGCCTTGGAACCGGTGATCTCGCCGACGGCGATGATGTGCGAGGCACCCTCGGTGAGCACCACGAGCATGATGACGCACATGGTGACGATCGCGGCGACCTCGAACCGGGGGGCGCCGAAGTAGAACACGGAGGTGGGGTCGAAGACGATGTCGGCCTCACCGACGCGGCTGAAGTCGGCCATGCCGAGGGGGAGCGAGACCAGGGTGCCCACCAGGAGGCCGATCAGGATGGACAGCCGCCCCCAGATGCCGGGCAGCACCCGGGAACCGACCAGGATGACCGCCAGGGTGAGCCCGGCCAGGCCGAGGTGGGACAGCGGTGCCGCCGGGACGGTGGTGCCGTCCTCCAGGGTCCGGGTGGCGCCGTCGACGATCCAGCCCGCGGCCACCGGCATCAGGCTGACGCCGATGACGGTGATGATGGTGCCCGTCACGATCGGGGGGAAGAAGCGGATCAGCTGCCCGAAGAACGGCGTCAGGGCCAGGGCGAAGACCCCGGCCACGAGCGAGGCGCCGAAGGCGATGGGAAGGTTCTCCCCGTCCTGGCCCGCGGACAGCGCCGTGACGGCGCTCACGGGGATGAAGGAGCTGGCCACCACGATCGGCATCTGGGCGCCGAAGCGGCGGTGGCCCACGGACTGGATGAGGGTGGCGATACCCGCCACCAGGAGTGCGCCGCTGACGAGGATCCCCATGGAGGCGGGGTCGTTCGCGAGCCCGGCGGCGCTGCCGATGACCAGTGCCGGTGCCACCGCACCGGCGTACATGGTCAGGATGTGCTGGAGCCCGTAGACGAAGAGCAGCCGCGCGGGCAGCTTCTCGTCCTCGGGGCGGACGGGGGGTGTGGCGTTCGTTGTGGCCGCGTCCTTCGCGGACGGACTGTTCGACATGGCCAGTTTCCAGCCTTTGCGCTTGGTGGCCGCCCCTGAGGGGGCGGGGTTCTCGGGCGCGTGGCCCGGTGGTGCCGCACCGGTCGGGCTGTCCTTCTCCGGGCGCGCCTGAGCTCGGCGCACGCCCCGCGGGCGAGAGGGCGGGAGGGGTGGAGGGGGCGCCCCGACCGGGGGCGGGGGCCGGGGCCCGGCCGCACAGACGGGCCCCGGCGAGGAGGCCTACACGAAGCCGGGCACGGTCTTCCAGGCGTTGCCGGGGGAGGGGGCGTCGTCGCGTTCGACGGTGGCCTCGATCTTCCCGTAGGGGCGGTCCGCGGCGAAGAACACCTCGTCGGGGTTGTCCAGCCCGAAGGGTGACAGGTCCACGAGGAAGTGGTGTTTGTTGGGCATGGAGAAGCGGATCTCCGCGATCTCCGGGTGCGATTCCAGCACCGAGCGGCCCATCTCGTACAGCGACTGCTGGAGCGCCAGGCTGTGGGTGGTGGCGAAGGCCTCCAGCATCAGGCCGCGCACCGACGCGTAGACGGCGTCGAAGTCGTGGTCCACGCCGACGTAGCGCCAGCGGGCGGTGACGTCCGTCGCGAGGATGCGGTCGGAGGTCTCCTGGAGGGTGGTGTACCTGGTTTTGGGGAAGCCGTGGAACTCCGACCCCGTGGACTTGAGGACGGTGAGGCCCTCCAGGCCCGACACCACCCACTCGCCGCCGCCGTCCTTGGTGACGACGGTGGTGCGGGTCTCGCCGCCGCGGCGGGAGAAGGCGTGGTCGTGCGGTCCGTCGGACGTGGTGATGCGCTCCCAGGCGTACTCGTGGACCTCCTGGCGGGCGCCTTCCACGTAGTCGTGCTCCCCGACGAAGTGGCGGGCCAGGCGCAGGGCGAAGTCCTCGATGGCGCCGACGCCGCCCCATTCGCGGGCCTTGGCGTACACGGTGTTCTTCTGGGTGTCGGTCGGCAGGCAGGTGGTGTTGTCGCCGAGCGTGTGGACCGTTTCCAGGTCGCCGCGCAGCTGTGAGGTGACGTTGACGTCCTTGATCTCGTGGACGTCGGTGTCGCGTCTGACGTGGACGAGGCGTACCTCGGCCTTGCCGTACTGGTTCTCTCCGAGTCTGATGCCCATCAGGGTGAACTCCAGGGTTGTGGATATTCGTCGTCGTCGCGCCTGTGCGCGAGTACGTACGAGGGAGGACCGCTGTGGTCATGCGGAAGGACCTGTCACGCACTCGAAGAAGCAGGTGTCACACCTTGGCCGGCTGAGCGTCCGTGTCGCTTGCTCCTCTCCGTGGTCGGTGGTCGCGCCGGCAAGGGCGTGACGGGGCCCCGCCGCTCGGGCGGGAGGGCTGCCGGGGCCGGCGTGGCTAGGAACCCCGGTAGGTGGAGTAGGAGTAGGGGCTCAGGAGCAGGGGCACGTGGTAGTGGGCCTGCTCCTCGGTGAGGTCGAAGGCGACGGTGACCTCGGGAAAGAAGCCCGTGCGTCCGCCGGCCGCGAAGTAGGCGGCGGTGTCGAAGACGAGGCGGTAGGTCCCGGTGGCGAGACGGTCGGGCCCGAGGTCCGGTACGCGTCCGTCGTCGTCGGTGCGCCCCTGGGCGAGGGGGTTCCAGGACCTGCGGTGCTCGTCGGCGGCGCCCTCCAGACGCACGGGGACGCCGCGGGCGGGAGCGCCCAGCGCGGTGTCCAGGATGTGGGTGGTCACGTGGCTCATGGGTTCTCCAGGAGTTTGGCCAGGCGGAGCCCGGCGATCCGGCGGAGCTCGTCCGCGACGACGCCGAGTTCGGTGGCGGTGTCGTTGCCGAGCCGGGCGACCAGGTCGGCGAGGAGCTCACGGCTGGAGCGTCCGCTGGCGCAGACGAGGTAGATCTGTCCGAACCTGTCCTCGTACTCGCGCTGGGCGTGGACGAAGATCCGCTGGACGCGGGCCGACGCGTCGTCGGTGTCCGCGGCGAACGCGGACTGCTCTCCCCGCGACCACCGGGCCTCCGTGTCCGCTCCCTCCGCCTTCTCGCCGATGCGGGGATGGCGGTCCAGCGCCGTGGCGACCTCCTCCGGTGTGATGGCGCGCGCGTGCTCGTCCGCGCTCCCGAGCAGCTCGTCCCGGTCCCGGAAGGGCGCCCGGGCCGCGAGGGACGCGACCCAGCGGTCCACGTTCAGGCACTGCGCGAACCGTGCGCGCAGCTCCTCCCCGGTCAGGGCGTTCAGGTGCTCCAGGCCGGGATCGGAACGGCGTCCCGGAGCCTCCGGTGTGGTCTCGGGCATGTGCTCTCCCGTGGCTCGACCGGACGGCGGCTCCAGGCCGTGGGGCGGGCCACTGAACCGGTCGAGGATTTTCGTAGTGCAGACGGCTAATTCCGTATTGCGGATTGGGGGGACTCTAGTTGATGGCGGTGTGACCTTGTCAACACTCAAAAGGCTCAAAAGGTGAAAGTCATCGGAATCTGTACTCCCGCACAAAGAACGCCCGGATTGCTCGCCGCCTCTGGGGCGTATGTGGCTTGTGCGGCTGATGCGGTTCGTCTGTGGCGAATAGTGCCCACTGGTGGCGGTTGACAAGCCTGGGTGACCGGCCCCACACTCATGATATTCCTCAAAACGAAAACTACTTTCCACAATGCGGAAGTAGATGTTGGAGGCAATGCATGAGCCACACACTCCGGTACACGGTGAACTGCTCCCTGCTGTTCACCGAGCTCCCGCTCAACGAACGCCCCCGGGCGGCACGCGACGCCGGCTTCGACGCCGTCGAGTTCTGGTGGCCGTTCGAGAGCCCGACCCCGCCACAGGACGAGATCGACGCCTTCGTCGCCTCCCTCGACAACGCCGGCGTGCGCCTCACCGGCCTCAACTTCTTCGCGGGCGTCCTCCCCGGGCCCGACCGGGGCGTGCTCTCACACCCCGACCGGGCCGGGGAGTTGCGCGCCAACGTCGACGTCGTCACCCGGATCGCCGAACGCACGGGCACCACCGGTTTCAACGCCCTCTACGGGCTCCGCCTCCCCGGCGCGGACCCCGCCGAGCAGGACCGGATCGCCCTGGAGAACACCCTCGCGGCAGCCGAGGCCGTGGCCCGCGTCGGCGGGACCGTGCTCGTCGAGCCCATCAGCGGCTCCGACGACTACCCGCTCAGGACCGCGGCCGAGGGCCTCGGGTTCGTCGCCGGGGCCCGGGAGGCCGGGGCGGCCAACGTCGCCCTCCTCGCGGACCTCTACCACCTCGTGGTCAACCGGGACGACCTCTTCGCCGTGGTCCGCGACCACGCCGCGGAGTTCGGCCACGTCCAGATCGCCGACTCTCCCGGACGCGGGGAGCCCGGCACCGGCCGCCTGCCGTTCGACGACCTCCTCCGGGCGCTGCAGGACGGCGGCTACGACGGGCTCGTCGGCCTGGAGTACAAGCCGACCGTCCCCAGCGCCAAGAGCTTCGACTGGCTGGGCTGAGCCCCCCGCCACACGTCCACACACCCGGCCACCGCACGAGCCAGCCACGAAAGGGACAGCGATGCCCGACACCAAGATCGCCTTCATCGGCCTGGGGATCATGGGCCTGCCCATGGCCCTCAACCTGGTCCGCGCCGGATACACCGTCACCGGCCACAACCTCACCCCCGACCGCGTCGACGCCCTCGTGGCCGAGGGCGGCCTGCGCGGCGGCGGCGTCGCCGGCGCCGTCGCCGGCGCCGACGTCGTCATCACCATGGTCCCCGACTCCCCGGACGTGGAGGAGCTCCTGCTGGGCCCGGGGGGCGTGTACGAGAACGCCGGGCCAGGCACCCTGGTCATCGACATGAGCACCATCCGCCCGGACGTCTCCCGTGCCGTCGCCGAGGCCGGAGCCGAACGCGGACTCCGCGTCCTGGACGCACCCGTGAGCGGAGGCGAGGCCGGCGCCGTCGAGGCCAAACTGTCCATCATGGTCGGTGGGGCGCAGGCCGACTTCGAGGCCGCCCGCCCCCTCTTCGACGTCCTGGGGACCACCCCGGTCCTGGTCGGCCCCAGCGGGGCCGGGCAGACGGTGAAGGCCGCCAACCAGCTCATCGTCGCGGGCAACATCCAGCTCCTCGCGGAGGCCCTGGTCTTCCTTGAGGCCCACGGCGTCGACACCGAGTCGGGCCTGGAGGTCCTCGGCGGCGGACTCGCGGGCAGCACGGTACTCCAGCGCAAGGGCAGGGCCATGCGGGAGCGCGACTTCACGCCGGGGTTCCGCATCGCCCTGCACGACAAGGACATGCGCATCGTCACCGACTCCGCGCGCGCCGCGGGGGTCGCGATCCCGCTCGGCGCGCAGGTGGCGCAGTCCGTCGCCGCGCTCAGGAACCAGGGGCACGGCGGGCTCGACCACTCCGCGCTCCTGATGATCGTCCAACAGCTCTCCGGCCGTTCCTAGGGCGTGTTCCGTGGATGCTTTCGGTTGATTCGGCGCTTGCGCCGATCGCCGCGAGCGGCCTCCAGGCAATCTCTCGCAAGACGAGTAGCGCAGGTCAGCCCGGGTCTGGCTGTCCAAGCGTGGTCGGCGCAGCGAGAGGCAGCCTGGCGGTTGCGAGCCCGGAATGATCCGCGGAACACGGCCTAGCACGACGGCCTCCCCCGGAAGGCCCCCGTCCACCGTCCCCCGTGTTGGCCGCACCCGGGACACCGCGGCGGAGCCGACCACCCCAGCACCCCTAGCACTGAAGGGTTCACCCGTCATGGCACAGATGCCCGTGATGAACGCCGTCGTGGAGGTCCTCAAGGACGAGGGCGTCGACGTCGCCTTCGGCTGTCCCGGCGCCGCGATCCTCCCGCTCTACAAGGCGATGGAGGAGGTGGGCGGGATCGAGCACCTCACCGTCCGCCACGAGGAGGGTGCCACCCACATGGCCGACGGCTGGTCGCGGACCACCGGCGGGGTCGGTGTGGCCATCGGCACCTCCGGCCCCGCCGGCACCAACATGATCACCGGCCTGTACACGGCCATCGCGGACTCCGTCCCGATCGTGTGCATCACCGGCCAGCAGCGCACCGACCTCCTGGACAAGGAGGGCTTCCAGGCGGTCGACATCGTCGAGATCGCCAAGCCCGTCACCAAGTGGGCGGTCCAGATCAAGGAGGCCGCCACCGCCCCGTGGATCTTCCGCGAGGCGTTCCGGATCGCGAGGGAGGGCCGCCCCGGGCCCGTCCTGATCGACATCCCGGTGGACGTGGCCCAGAAGCTGATCGACTACGACCCCGCCATCGACGCCCCGCTGAAGGTCAACACGGTCGAGCCCCACCTGCCCCGCGTGGAGCGCGCGCTGGACCTGCTGCTGGCGGCCGAGCGCCCTCTGATCCTCGCCGGGGGCGGAGTGATCCTGTCCGAGGCCTCGGCGGACCTGCGCGAACTCGCCGAGTACCTGCGGGTGCCGGTACAGGTCACCCTCATGGGCAAGGGCTCGTTCGACGAGGACTCGCCCCTGTACTCCGGCATGACCGGTGTACAGACCTCCCAGCGCTACGGCAACGCCTCCTTCCTGGAGTCGGACCTGGTCCTGGCGGTGGGTGCGCGGTTCGCCGACCGCCACACGGGCCAGATCGACGTCTACCGGGGCGACCGGAAGTTCGTCCACGTGGACATCGAGGCGACCCAGATCGGCCGGGTCTTCGAGCCCGACCTGGGCGTGGTCTCCGACGCGCGGCTGTTCCTCCGGGAGCTGCTCGCCGCGGCCAGGCGGCGGGACGCCAGGGCCGAGGTCGGCCCGTGGATCGACCGGATCGCCGAGCTCAGGTCCACCCTGACGCGGCGCGAGGACTTCGACACCGTCCCGGTCAAGGCACCGCGCGTCTACAAGGAGGTCAACGAGGTCTTCGACGAGGACACCTACTTCGTCACCGCGATCGGCCTCTACCAGATCTGGGGAGGCCAGCACCAGAAGGCGTACAAGCCCCGGCACTACCAGATCTGCGGTCAGGCGGGCCCGCTCGGCTGGGAGATCCCCGCGGCCATCGGCGTCAAGAAGGCGCTGGCCGCCACCGAGCCCGACGCGGAGGTCGTCGGCATCGTCGGTGACTACGGCTTCCAGTACATGGTCGAGGAACTGGCCGTCGCGGCCCAGTACGACGTCCCCTACGTGATCATCATGCTGAACAACGAGTACCTGGGCCTGATCCGCCAGGCGTCGATCCCGTTCGACATGAACTACCAGGTGGACGTCCACTACGACGAGTACGGCACGGACAACGTCAAGCTCATGGAGGCGTACGGCTGCTCCGGGCGCCGGGTGTGGGAGCCCGGGGAGATCCGCGAGTCCCTGGAGTGGGCCCGCAAGGAGGCCCGGTCCACCTCGCGTCCGGTGCTCGTCGAGATCATGATCGAGCGCGAGGCCAACACGCCGCACGGCCCCTCGATCGACGCGGTGAGGGAGTTCGAGCCGGTCCCCGGCGCCTGAGACGCGGGGCCCCGGGGGGTAGCGGCACCCCTTGAATCCGCCCCCCCGGGGCCCGACCGCGTCCGTCGGATCAACCGCAGTACGCGGCCTCCTCGCCGATGATCCGGTACGGGCAGTCCGCGTGGTCGAGCAGGCGCGGCACGGCCTCCTCGTTGCGTGCGGTCTCCCGGTCAATCACCGACGGGGGCGGGTAGAAGCCCCCGCCCGCGGCGCTGCGGGGGTACATCTCGTAGGTGCAGTTCACGATCCCTGGTCGCCCCACGGCCAGTCGTTGATCGACCCGCCGGTGACGTACAGGTCGCTGGAGGGTGAGGCTGCGGATACGTGGCGTCATTGCAGAAGAAGGCGGCACAATCTGTCACTATGTCTGACTTCAAGTGGCCTATGTGGCGGATCGCCTTGTTTGCTCGCCTGGGCAGGTGAAGCCCGCTCCGCTCCCATCCGGGGCCGAGTAGCGCGTGGCCGGATGTGGCTACGGGGTGTCGCGTTTCCCTCGGGCTCGCGGGGTAGGCGGGCGCGCGTGCCCCCGGACCCGGAGGCCCGGCTCCGCGCGGCGCTCGGGCGAGGTGAGCGGCGTACTCCGGTCCTTCAGCCCCCGGACTTGGGAGCGATGCGGTGGGTCACCTGGTCCGTGACGCGCGCGATCGTCTCGAAGTCTCCGTCGCAGTGGAGCAGGGTGAGTCCCCGCAGCTCGGCGCAGGCGGCGACCAGGAGGTCCACGGGGCCGGCGCTGCGGTGCTCTCCTCGGGCGGTCAGCATGCGTTGGACCTCCCACGCCCGCCGGAACACCCGATCGTCCAGGTCGACGGGCGACAGAGTCGCGTTCAGCAGTTCGACCAGCTCCGTGCGGTGCGTGCCGGTGCGCGCGCTGTAGAGGAACTCCAGTTCGGTGATCGGGCACACGGCGACGGTCCCGTGTGTGATGGCCCAGTTCCACTGCGGATAGGTGCCCGGATCGGAGAATAGGCGCGCCAGGGCGCTGGTGTCGATCAGGTAGGCGCTCAGGTTCACCGGCGATAGTTCCTCTTGTCCATGAGCAGGTCCATGTCCGCGCCGCCCTCGGCCACGAGTTCCTGCATCCGTGCCAGGGCCCGGGCCCTGGACAGTCTCTCCGCGGTTTCCCGCAGGGAGGTGTTCACCGTGTCCTTCTTGGTCTTCGTGCCGAGGAGTTCGGCGGCCATCGCGAGGGCTTCGTCGTCCAGGTCGATGAGGGACTTCGTCATGGAGACCTCCGTATATCTGGCTAGGTCGCCAGTATATCCACTGGGGCTCGCCGTGTCCGGCGGATGCCGCAGGCCCGGGGTCGCGCGCCCGGGGAACAGATCAGCCGCTGTCGGCGGCGGGATACAGGGCTCGCTCCACCGCGGCCTCCAGCGGCTCCGCGCCGCCCTCCGACCGGGCCCGCGCGAAGACCTCCTCGCCCACCAGGGAACGGGCCGTGCCCGCGATCCGGTCCACGTCGAAGCGCTCCCCGCTCGGCAGCGAACGCCGGTGCCCTCGCGGGCGCCCCCGCCCCGTCCAGGGCGTCCGCCCCGGCCAGGCCCGCCAGGGCCTGCGCGACCGAACGGGGGTCCCCGGTCCGCCGGGCGTGGCCCAACCCCTCGCGGTGCAGGCCGCGCGCCGCGCGCGGCCGCGGGCGGCAACGAGAAATCCCGCCGACGGTACCGGTCTCGCCACCACCGCGGCTTACGTGTACTCGGCGCGGTCGGTGGCGGCCTCGGGTGTTGGCCGCACCCTGGGTCCCGTCGGCGGGACTCGAACAACCCCCCTAGCACTGAAGGGTTCACAGGAAATGGTACAGACCTCTGCGCGATATCTCGAAGTCGAGGTACACGTAGTGGTCGTCCGGCCCCGGGCGCAGGCGGCGCCCCACCCCGGGAGGCCGCGTCGTCGCAGGTGGGTGACGTGCATCCCATCATCTGGACGCGGGGTACCAGGAAACTCCGGCCGTCTGCTAGCGTGATGATCGTTATGCTGCGCGTGCTGCTCCTCCTTAGTGGCCGCGGCGGGGGTCGTTAGACGGTCGGCTCCCTCGCCGCGGGACTCCGGCTTGCTCTGGTCGACCAGACCACACGCCTGAACCACCCGAGGAGACACCGCGATGGTGCCGCAGCAGAAGACCAGCCCCATGCCGTTCCACCGTTACGAGCCCTTCGCTCCGGTGGACCTGCCGGACCGCACCTGGCCGTCGAAGACCATCGACAAGGCCCCCCGCTGGCTCTCCACCGACCTGCGCGACGGCAACCAGGCGCTGATCGAGCCCATGGACCCCGCGCGCAAGCACGAGATGTTCCGGCTGCTGGTCCAGATGGGCTACAAGGAGATCGAGGTCGGCTTCCCCTCCGCGAGCCAGACCGACTTCGACTTCGTCCGGTCCCTGATCGAGGACGGGCTGATCCCCGACGACGTACAGATCTCGGTGCTGACCCAGGCCCGCGAGGACCTGATCGAGCGCACCGTCCAGAGCCTGGTCGGCGCCAGGCGCGCCACCGTGCACCTGTACAACGCCACCGCCCCGACCTTCCGCCGCGTCGTCTTCCGCGTCGACCGCGAGGCCTGCAAGGGCATCGCCGTCCAGGGCACGCAGCACGTCATGCGCTTCGCCGAGCAGTACCTGGGCGAGACCGAGTACTTCGGCTACGAGTACTCGCCCGAGATCTTCGTCGACACCGAGCTGGACTTCGCCCTGGAGGTCTGCGAGGCCGTCATGGACGTGTGGAACCCCGGGCCGGGCCGCGAGATCATCCTGAACCTGCCCGCCACCGTCGAGCGCTCCACCCCCAACGTCTACGCGGACCAGATCGAGTGGATGAGCCGCAACCTGTCGCGTCGCGAGCACGTCGTCCTGTCCGTGCACCCGCACAACGACCGGGGCACCGGCGTCGCCTCCGCCGAGCTGGCGGTCATGGCCGGAGCCGACCGGGTCGAGGGCTGCCTGTTCGGGCACGGTGAGCGCACCGGCAACGTCTGCCTGGTCACCCTGGGCATGAACCTGTTCAGCCAGGGCGTGGACCCCCAGATCGACTTCTCCGACATCGACGAGATCCGCCGCACCGTCGAGCACTGCACCCAGCTGCCGGTCGCCCCCCGCCACCCCTACGGCGGCGACCTGGTCTACACCGCCTTCTCCGGCTCCCACCAGGACGCCATCAAGAAGGGCTTCACCGCGCGGGAGAAGGCCGCCGAGGCCGCCGGGACCCCGGTGGAGGAGAGCACCTGGGACGTCCCCTACCTGCCGATCGACCCCAAGGACGTGGGCCGCAACTACGAGGCGGTCATCCGCGTCAACAGCCAGTCCGGCAAGGGCGGCGTCTCCTACATCATGCAGCGGGACCACTCGCTGGACCTGCCGCGCCGTCTCCAGATCGAGTTCTCCCAGGTCATCCAGAAGTTCACCGACGCCGAGGGCGGGGAGTTCGCCGGCGACCGCATCTGGGAGATCTTCTCCTCGACCTACCTGGCGGACCAGGGCCCGATCGCGGTCCTGGCCCACCGCTCCTCCACCGACGGTGACGGTACCTACCGGATCGACGCCGACGCCCGCGTCAACGGGGAGATCCGCGAGCTGTCGGGTACCGGCAACGGCCCGATCTCGGCGTTCTGCGACGCCCTGACCGACGTGGACGTCAAGGTCCGCGTCATGGACTACGTGGAGCACTCCATGGGCGGGGACGGCGACGCCCGCGCCGCCGCCTACGTGGAGGCCGAGATCGACGGCCGGGTCGTGTGGGGCGTCGGCATCCACAGCAGCATCACCACGGCCTCGCTGAAGGCCCTGTGCAGCGCCATCGGCCGCGTCTGACGCGCGAGGGCACCCGCCACGGGCGGGGTCCGGTGTGACGCTGCGGCGTACTCCGGGCCCCGCCCGCCCGCGTGCTCCGGGCCCCGCGGCCGCGGGGCCCGGCACCGTGTCTCAGAGAAGGCCGAACGGACCGGGGTCGGGCAGGCCCAGGGTGGCGCAGTACTCCCGGTTCGCACCGGTCAGCTCGCTCAGCGGAACCGCCCTGCGGGAGGTCGCCACCAGGTCGGCAGCGGACTCCGCGGACCACAGGAAGGGGTGGACGGCCATGCCCCGGTCCAGGTCCAGCCCCTCCACCTCCTCGCGCCAGCCGGGCCAGCGCAACCCCTCGTAGAAGCCGTCCAGGTTGCCGGCCAGCATCCACAGCAGCCACGAGGAGTAGGTGGTGTCCATCGGCTCCCACACCAGGGAGTCCGGGGCGAAGTACACCATCTCACCGGGTCTGCCCGGATGCTCCGCGTCCTCGGAGTCCGGACCGTTCAGGGCGAACACCCCGCCCAGCACGTCGTGCCCCACCACCAGCCGCAGCGGCGGTCCGAAGACCACGGCCGCGCTCAGGTCGTTGACCTCGCCGAGCCCCGGCAGGTCGGGGCCGCCTCCGCCGTGCACGCGGAGCCAACCGCCGTCGAGCACCAGCCCGCCGCACTCCAGAGCCATCGCGCCCAGGAAGGACCGGGCCGTCACCTGGAGCCGGTGCAGGCAGGTCCGGCCCGCCACCGGGTCGACCGGCAGTACGCGTACCGGGGTCGGGCCCGCGGCCAGGTGCTCGGACAGGACGGGCCAGGCGGGGTCCTCGACCTCGACCAGCTCACTCAGTTCACGCATCGGGGGAACCCTCCGTCACACCGCGGGGTAGGCGCGGCGACGGACCAGATTACAGGGAGGCTCCGACGGTTCCGGCGGGGACGTACTTGCGGAACCCGTCGGCGCAGGGCACGAAGCCGCACGAGCGGTAGAACGCGTGCACGTAGGCGTCGTCGGCGGCCAGCAGCTGCACCTTGTGGCAGCGGGCCCCGACCGCGAGCAGCTCAACCGACCGCATCAGGGAGCGGCCCACCCCCGAGCGCCGCTGACGCTCGGCGACCACGAGGTTCTCCACGAACATCACCGGACGCCCGTCCCGGGTCAGGTTGGGCATCACCAGGCAGTCCACCGTTCCGGCGACGACCCCGCCGTGCTCGTGGACCAGCAGTGTCCGCCCGGTCTGGTCAGCGATCTCCGCCCAGATCCGCGCGGCCGAAGCCGCGGCGAGGGGCCGGTCGTCCGGGTTGAGTTCGCCGAGGAGGGAGAGCACGGCGTCGAGGTCGTCGATGGTCGCGGGCCGGGTGACAGGGGGCACCCGGACAGGGTAGAACGCGCAAACGCCGTGGCGGAAGGGGTCTGCGCGATCCGTGCCCTTGACGGCAGCCACTCCGTCTCCTCCCGGCGACGGAAGCCACTCCGTCTCCTCCCGGCGACGGACGGACCGCGCTCCATCGCCGCAACTCAAGCCGGAGCGCGGCCCGCCGTGGTGTCCGGGGAGGGCTACTCCCAGCCGAACTTCTGGGTCCAGGCGTCACCGGACTCACCGACGCCGATCGCGACCAGACCGCAGTTGAGGATGTTGTTGCGGTGGCCCGGGCTGTTCATCCAGGCGTCCATGACCTGCGCGGCGCTCGTCTGCCCCTTGGCGACGTTCTCCGCTCCCCACGCGTCGTAGCCGTGGCGGTTGGCCCGCTCGCCCGGCCCCTCGCCCTCGGGGGACTCGTGGCTCATGTAGTCGCGCCGGTCCATGTCCTCGCTGTGCTCCTGGGCGGCGGCGGTGAGCTGTGAGTCCACCTTCAGGGGGTCGCACCCGGCGGACGCGCGCTCACTGTTGACCAGGCTGACGACCTGGTCGGTGACCCCTCCTCCGGAGGAGGATCCGCCTCCGCCTCCACCTCCGCCGCGGTCCCCGCCGCCTCCTCCGTCCCCGCCACCACCGGACGCGGTCTCGTCCTCCTCGGCGTCCTCGGGAACGGAGGAGGCCGTCACGTCCGCGCTCTGGGGCTCGCCCGCGCCGGACGGCGTCGGTCGGTCCTGCGGCACCGCGCTGGGCGCGGCGAAGAAGTCGTCGTCGGCGGAGGCTTCGGGCACGAGGGAGTCGTCGACGACGGCGGTACCGATCTCCCCCGGTGCCTGGGAGCCGGCGGCGGTGTTCCGGAACGGGTTCAGGTGCTCGCCCGCCCCGGTGACCAGCAGGGCGCCGGCCAGGGTCAGGCCGACCGGCACAGCGGCCAGCGTCACCACGAGGGGTACGGGACGGCGGCGCCGCCCGTCGTTCTGTGAGCGGTGCTCGCGAGCGCTCATCCGGCGCTTGCCTCGGCGACCACGCGCCATATCGCTCTCCTCCGTGACGGGAATCGGGTGGACACCCCTGCGGACTTCCGGACCGTGTCGCGGTTTGGAGGTCGTCCTTCCCGCGGTCGGTTCTGCCCGTGCCCACGGGCACGTGTGTTCTGTATGACCGGTGCCGGGGGCCGCGCGCGTGCGCGTGGGGCCTGCCGGATGCCGTGGGGGAAGGGCTGGGGACCGACGTGGAGTGTCCTAGCGCGTGAGAGTAGAGCAAAGCGAGCAAAAAGGGAATCCAAAACGTAATAAAGCAGGTCAGGTCACCGTCTGTACGGGCAGGGCGGGCCGCGTGGGTGGTCGGTGGCATCCGCGACAATGGGGGAGTGAGTCTCTACCGCGACGAGGGTGTCGTCCTGCGCAACCAGAAACTGGGCGAGGCCGACCGCATCGTCACCCTCCTGACCCGGCGCACCGGTCTGGTCCGTGCCGTCGGCAAGGGGGTCCGCCGCACCAAGTCCCGCTTCGGCGCCCGCCTGGAGCCGTGCACCCACGTCGACCTGCAACTGCACACCGGCCGCACTCTGGACGTCATCACCCAGGCCGAGACCGTGCGCTCCTACGGCGAGGCGGTCGTGTCCGACTACGCCCGCTACACCGCCGCCACGGCGATGCTGGAGACCGCGGAGAAGGTCGTCTCCGTGGAGAAGGACCCGGCACTGCGCCAGTTCCTCCTGCTCATCGGCGCACTGCGTACCCTGGGTGAGGGCAGCCACGACTCCCGGCTGGTCCTGGACGCCTACCTGCTCCGCTCGCTCGCCGTCGCCGGGTACGCCCCGGCCCTCGGCGAGTGCGCACGCTGCGGAAGCAGGGGGGAGCAGCGCGCCTTCGCGGTCCACGCCGGCGGTATGGTCTGCTCGGTGTGCCGCCCCCACGGTTCCGTGCACCCGTCCCCCGACACGCTCCGGCTGATGTCGGCCCTGCTCGGGGGGGACTGGGAGAGCGCGGACGCCAGCGAGGGCAGGCACCGCTCCGAGTGCAGCGGGTTGGTCGCGGCCTACCTACAGTGGCACCTGGAAAACGGAATCCGATCACTGCGCCATGTGGAGCGTTCTTGAGTCTGTTCAACTTCGACACCGGTAAACGCCGGGAGTACGCCGCGCCCGTTCCGCACCCCAGCGGAGCGCGGCCCCCCGAGCTGCCCGCCGCCCTCGTGCCCCGGCACGTGGCCGTCGTCATGGACGGCAACGGCCGCTGGGCCAAGGAACGCGGGCTGGCGCGCACCGAGGGGCACAAGGCGGGGGAGTCCTCCCTCTTCGACGTGATCGAGGGCGCCCTGGAGATGGGCGTCCGCCACCTGTCCGCCTACGCCTTCTCCACCGAGAACTGGAAGCGCTCGCCCGACGAGGTCCGCTTCCTGCTGGGATTCAACCGCGAGACCATCCGCAACCGGCGCGACGAGCTGCACGCGCGCGGGGTCCGGGTCAAGTGGGCGGGGCGCGCGGGACGGCTGTGGAAGAGCGTCATCAAGGAACTCCGCGACGCGGAGGAGATGACGAAGGACAACACCGGGCTCACCCTCCAGTTCTGCGTGAACTACGGCGGCCAGGCGGAGATCGTCGACGCCGCCCGGGCGATGGCCCGCGAGGCCGCGGAGGGGCGGCTCTCCCCGGAGAAGATCACCGAGGACACCCTCGCCAAACACCTCTACGCCCCCGACGTGCCCCCCGTCGACCTCTTCGTACGCTCCTCCGGGGAGCAGCGGCTGTCCAACTTCCTCCTCTGGCAGTCCGCCTACGCCGAGTTCGTGTTCCTGGACACGCTCTGGCCCGACTTCGACCGCCGCGACCTGTGGCGGGCCTGTGAGATCTACGCGAGCAGGGACCGCCGCTACGGCGGAGCCCTGCCCAACGCAGTGGCTGGTGAGGAGAAGTGATGGCGGAATCCGACGGCCCCCTGATCAGGCAGGGCATGGCGCTCGTCTCGGTGGGGGACAGCTTCACCGAGGGCGTGGGCGACCCCTACCCGGACGGAGGGGGGTTCCGGGGCTGGGCCGACCGGCTGGCCGAACACCTCGCCGACCACGTCGGGGAGATCGGGTACGCGAACCTCGCGGTGCGCGGCAAGCTGATGCGCCAGATCGTCACCGACCAGGTCCCGCCCGTCCTGGAGATGGCGCCGGACCTGGTGACGCTGAGCGCGGGTGGCAACGACCTGCTGCGCCCCGGTGGGGACCCCGAGCGGATGGCCCGCATCCTGGACCACACGGTGGGCCGCCTGCGCGCCGCCGGGAGCCAGGTCGTGCTGTTCACGGGGGTGAACATCGGTACCGGCTACATGCGGGGCACCCTCGGCCTGTTCGCCCGCTACTACATGAACGTGCGCGCGATCGCCGACAAGTACGACTGCTTCCTGGTCGACCAGTGGTCGATGGGCGCCCTCACCGACTCCCGGGCGTGGGACGAGGACCGGCTGCACATGTCCTCGGAGGGGCACCGCCGCCTCGCGCTGCGCGTGGCCGAGGTGCTGGGCGTCCCGGTCGCCGAGCGCTGGGACGAGCCGTGGTCCGAGCAGGGGCAGGTGCCCTGGCGGCAGGCCCGCCGCGACGACCTGGTCTGGGTGAAGGACTCGCTCGGCCCGTGGATCGGACGCCGACTGACCGGGCGCTCGTCCGGGGACACGGTCACGGCCAAACGCCCGGTGCTGACCCCGGTCACGAAGGACCGCTGACCCGCGGGACCCCGTCACCGCACCTCCCATGGTGTGACCTCCCACCCAAAACGTGCGCGAGCGGCAACCTACTGTCGCGTAACCACGGGGTGGAGTTGGATCATCGTGCATTATGAGTGGTTTTGGGACGAAGGATCTGACAAGCGGGGACATCCTGTCCTACGTCGCCCTCGGTGACAGCTTCACCGAGGGCATGAGCGACCCCTACCCGGACAGTGGCAGCGTGCCCAGCGGCCGCTACCGGGGTTGGGCCGACCGGGTGGCGGAGCACCTCGCCGACCACGTCGACGAGGTGCGCTACGCCAACCTCGCCGTGCGCGGCAAGGTCATGCACCAGATCATCGACGAGCAGATACCCCGTGCCGTCGAGCTCTCGCCCGACCTGATCACCCTGTGCGCGGGCGGCAACGACATCCTCCGCCCCGGAGCGGACCCCGACGCGGTGGCCGTGGCGTTCGCCGGCGCGATCGAGGAGCTGAGCCGGACCGGCGCGCGCATCGTCGTCTTCACCGGGTTCGACACCAACTGGCAGCCGGTCATGCGCCACATGCGCGGCAGGATCGCCACCTACAACATGCACCTGCGGGCCATCGCCGACCGCTACGGGTGCGACGTGGTGGACGTGTGGAGCATGCGGGTCCTCGACGACGCCCGCGCCTGGAACTGGGACCGCCTGCACCTGTCCTCCGAGGGCCACCGCCGCCTCGCTTTGCGCGTGTGCGAGGTCCTGGGCGTACCGGTGGGCGGGGAGTGGAGCGAACCGTGGCCGCCCGCCGAACCGCGGGACTGGCGGACCGCCCGCCAGGAGGACCTGCACTGGGCGCGCGAGTTCCTGGTGCCGTGGATCCACCGGCGGCTCACCGGACGCTCCTCCGGTGACAACGTGAGCGCCAAGCGTCCCAGCCTGGAACCCCTGCGCGTCCGCCGGGACTGAGGGGGCCGCGCGGACCGGCCCCGGACCGCCAGGGTCCGGGGCCGGTGCCGACCGGAGCCCGGCTCAGGAACAGCGGGCGCAGGTGCCGAAGACCTCAAGGGTGTGCGTCACCCCGGTGAAGCCGTGCTGGGCGCCCATGTCGAGCGCCCACTTCTCCACCGCCGGGCCCTCGATCTCCACGGCGGTCGAGCACACCCGGCAGACCAGGTGGTGGTGGTGGCTCTCGGTGTCGCACGCCCGGTAGACGGCCTCACCGTCGTCGGTCCGCAGGACGTCGACCTGGCCGGAGTCGCTCAGCGCCTGCAAGGCGCGGTAGACGGTGGTCAACCCGATCTTGGAGCCGTCGGCGCGCAGGTCGGCGTAGAGGTCCTGGGCGCTGCGGAAGCCGGAGGACTCGGTCAGCGCCTGGCGGACCGCGTCGCGTCGTGTACTCATGGTTTCACCCTCCCCCGATCAGTCTGGGGCATCGTATCGGCCGGATCGCCCGCCCCGGGTCCACCGGGCTCCCGTGTCCGAGCACCGGAGGCCCGGCGCAGCACGCCTCCCGCCGCCACCGCGACGCAGTAGACGGCGAGAGCCAGCAGGACGATCGTCGAACCGGGCGAGAGGTCGGCGTAGAACGACGTGCTCAGCCCGCCCAGCGAGGACAGCAGTCCGATCGCCACGGCCAGCAGCATGGTCACCCGGAAGCTCTTGGTCAGCTGCTGCGCGGCGGCGACCGGGACGATCATCAGGGCGCTCACCATGAGCACTCCCACCACCCGCATCGCGATCACCACCGTCAGAGCGGCGGTCACCGCCAGCAGCACGCTCAGGAAGCGCACCGGAAGCCCGTGGGCCCGTGCCACCTCCTCGTCCTGGCACAGGACGAACAGTTCGCGGCCGAACACCGCGACCACGCCGACCACACCCGCGGCGAGGACGCCGACGACCCACAGGTCGGCCTCCTCCACGGTGCTGACCGAGCCGAACAGGTAGGAGACCAGGGTGGCGTTGCTCGCCCCCGGGGTGAGGCCGATGAGCAGCACTCCGCCGGCGATGCCGCCGTAGAACAGCAGGGCCAGGGCCACGTCGCCGCTGGTGCGGGTGCGCACGCGCACGATCTCGATGAGGACGGCGCCCGCGGTCGCCACGACGGCGGCGGTGAGGACGGGGGAGGTGCTGGTGAGCAGGCCCAGCGCGACACCGGTCAGCGCCACGTGGCCGATGCCGTCGCCCAGCAGTGCGAGGCGGCGCTGGACGAGGTAGGTGCCGATGATCGGGGCGACGAGGCCGACCAGCACGGCGGCGACCAGCGCCCGCCGCATGAACTCGTACTGGAGCAGTTCAGTCACGGCCGGGGACCTCGAGTCGGATCAGGTTGGCGGGGGCGGTGTCGGAGGCCGCCCCCGCGGGGTCGTTGGGGTCGGGATGGGGGTGCTGGTGCTCGTGGCCGGGGCGGGCGCACTCGCCCGTGGGCTCGGGTGCCCGGCCGTCGTGCGCGACGCGGCCCGCCTCCAGGACCACGGCGCGCTCGATCACGTCCTCCAGCGGACCCAGCTCGTGCAGGACCAGCACCACGGTGGAGCCGCGGTCGCGCAGGCGGACGATGGTGTCGGCGAGCGCGCGCTGGTTCTCGGCGTCCACGCCGGCCATGGGCTCGTCCATGACGAAGGTGTCGGGGCGCCCGGCGAGGGCGCGGGCGATGAGGACGCGCTGCTGCTGGCCTCCGGAGAGCTCGCGCACCGAGGCGCGGGCGCGGTCCGCCAGACCGACGGTCTCCAGGGCCTCCTCGACGGCGGCCCGGTCGGCCCGGGTGGTGAGGGACAGCCGGCGGCGCGAGGCGACCTGCCCGGAGGCGACGATCTCGCGCACGGTGGCGGGGACGGCGCCCCCGGCGGTGAGCCGCTGGGGCACGTAGCCGATCCGGCGCCAGGCGCGGAAGCGCCGGATCGGGGCGCCGTGGACGAGGACCTGCCCGGACGTGAGGGGGACGATGCCCAGCATCGCCCGCATCAGCGTGGACTTGCCGGAGCCGTTGGGACCCAGGACCGCCGCCGTCTGGCCGACGGGTATGTCGATGCTCACACCGTCGAGCACGGGTACGCCGTCATAGGCGACACGCGCCCCGACGATCCGGAAGGCGGGCGGTACGTCGCTTCCGACGTCAATGAACTGGGCAGACACCTAGTCATTATGACGAAAACGAAAATGATTGTCAAAATGTGACAGGGGCGTTGTCAAGGGCGGATCGGGGTCAGAAACCCTGGGTCCGCGCCACGGCCAGGACCAGCACGACCCCCACCATGAGCACGCGGGGCACCTTCTGCTGCCCGGTCAGGGAGGGCCAGGTCAGGAACGCCAGCCACACGAAGAAGGCCGCCACCAGGAGCAGGCAGACCGCGCCCACGAGACCGGGCGCCGCCAGGCCCGCGATGAACAGCGCGCCCAGCACCAGCGGCGCCAGCCAGCGAGGACGCTGGTGCAACCACACCAGCGGCACCGCGCTGCGCTCCTCCACCGTCCGCCGCAGCCGCCCTGCGCCACCTGCTCTCCCGGGACCGGGGGCGGACGGGGAGTCCTCCTTGGGGAGGGGGAGATCCCCGTCTCCACGCCGCTTCTCGTCACCGTGTTCAGGAGGGGCCATGCTGTCCGTATCCGCTTCTGGGTCGTGCCGCCGGCAGGGGGTCGGGGCCGTTCACCGGGGTCACCCGCCCCGCGGCGGTGGGCGTCGGGTTCCCGGGCCTGTGATACTTGTGTGTCTGACCCTAGTGCAGGGCCCCGGCTCGCCGCCGGGCACCGGCGCGGCCTCACACGCCGCACGCCTCCCCCCGACCCGCGCAGCGCGCCGTCGAGAGGGGCCCGGCACACCGATGGTCGTGCATCCCTTACGTCCAGCTGTTATTCGTCGTCTGAGAAACGCGGCCCGCGCCGATGGTTCCCGCGCGTCGCCACGGCAACAAACCCTCCGGAGGGTGTCAACTTCCGTGCCCGAACCCACTGTCGTCGTGACGTTCGACGTCACCGAGCCACACCTACAGAACTGCCTCGACTCCCTGAGCCGCCAATACCGCGGTGACCGGGAGGGGGCGGCGGAGTCCGAGCCGCGCACGGACATCGAGGTCGTCCTCGTCCCGATCCGCGCCGAAAACCGCGACCGCCCCCGCACCGCCGACACCGGGGCCCCCACCGCTGACGCGGACACGGACGGCAACGGTGACGAGGAGGCCGCGGAGGACACCGACCCCGACGTCCAGGCCGAGGACGGTGAACAGGGGGACGAAGCCGTCGAGTCCGTCCGTGAGGAAGGGCTCGCCACGGCCGCCGCGTTCGCCGGGTCCCCGCCGGTCGGGATCACCGCCGTCCTCCTGGGAGGCGAGCCCGCCCCCGACCGGCCGACCGCGCGTACACGCGGGGCCGAGGCGGCCGGCGGCACCCACCTGCTCTTCCTGGAGGGCTCCGACGCCCTCACCGGTTACGCCCTGTCCTACCTCGTCAAGAGCGCCGCCGACAGCCACTCCGACCTGGTCGTCGGCAACGTGTACAAGTTCAACGAGCTCGGGGCCTCCCCCTCCAGGGCCCATCGGCGCTACTGCGGCAAGCACCGCCTGGCCGAGGACCCCCGGAACGTTCCCGCGCTGGCCTCGGACTCCACGCTCGGCAACAAGCTCTGGCGCAAGGGGTTCTGGGAGTCCCTGCCCGACCACGGGCTCCACCCCGAGGACGCCGACCTGGGTCTGCGCAGGGCCGCCCTCGCCGCCTCCGCCGTCGACGTCCTGCCCGGACCCGTCCTGCTCATGCGCGAGCGCGAGCGCATCCGGCTCCCGCTGGAGGAGGAGGTCCTGAACCGCCGCATCACCGCCATGGGCGACCTCGCGGCCAGCCTCACCACCGCCGACCGCGAGCTGTGGGACCGCACCCTCCTCAACGGGGAGCTCCACAACCTGGCCCTCCGGCTGGAGGACGCGGAGGAAACCGCCCGCGAGACCGCGGTCGACCTGCTCAACAGCTACCTGGACCACGTCCCCGCGCAGCAGCTGCGCGGCCTCAACGTCCTCGCGCGCCTCCTCTACCACCTGGTGCGCAAGCGGCGGGTGGCGGACGTCCTGGAGGTGGCCACCTTCGCCAAGAGCGTGGAGATCAAGAAGGCCACCGTCGTCAGGCGCGGCCTCGGCTACTACATCCGCTACCCCTTCTTCGAGTCCGAGGACCCGAACCGCGCCGTGCCCCGCGAGGTGTACCGGCTCGACGAGGACATCCGGGTCCGCCAGAAGACAGAGGAGATCCGCTGGGAGGACGGTCGCCTGCACATCAGCGGCAGAGTCGGCATCCGCCACCTCCGGGCCCGCAGGCGCTGGCAGCAGCACGTGGTCGCGTTCGCCGTCAACACCGCCAACCACCGCCGTGTGCGCGTGCCCGTCCGCACCCGGCTCGCCGCCGAGTACAAGCTTCCCGACGTCATCGACGCGGCCCGCCACGACTACGGCGGCTTCAGCATCATCCTCGACCCGCGCAAGCTGCGCTCCTCCGGCGGCTGGAAGCCCGGGGACTGGAAGATCGAGCTGGTCGTCCTCAACCGCGGCATCACCCGGCGCAAGTTCCTCTCCAATCCCGCCTCCGGCCCGCCGGAGCGCCCCGGCTACCACCAGGTCGACGAGGACGTGTGGATCCGTCCGCACTGGAACAAGGACCGGCAGCTGGTCGTGGGGGTCGAACAGGCCCGTGCCCGCATCACCTCCCACCGCTTCGACGCCCGCACCGGCGACCTGGACCTGGAGGGCGAGCTGCTCTCGGCGCCCGCCGCCGAGGCCACCGAGCTGCGCCTGACCCGGCGTCCGGGCACGGCGGTGCTCACCCTCCCGGTCTCCCTGCACGCGGGACGCTTCAGCGCCCGGGTGCACGCCGACGAGCTCTTCGACCGCAGCGTCAGCGAGTACGGCGGCGTGATCCGGCAGGAGGAGTGGGACGTCCACCTGGTCACCCCCGACCAGCAGGCTGTCCCCCTGGTGATGCCCGACGAGGTCGCCACCACCGCCTACGCGACCGAGGACACCCTCCAGGAGCTGGGCGTGCGGCGCGGTGCCACCGGCTACCTGAGGCTGCGTGCCGGACACGCCCGGCCCACCGTCGACGGGGCCCGCTGGGAGGGGCGCGCGCTCCTCCTGGAGGGCGAGTTCCCCGCCGACGCCGACCTGCACCTGATCGCCAAGGCGCGGGGGCGCGACGAGGAGCACGGACTGCGGGTGAAGCGCTCGGGGGGCCGGTTCGAGGCCAGGTTCTCCCCGGCGGACATCCCCACCCTCTCCGGCGACCTCTCCCTTCCCGCAGGCGCCTACCAGCTGTGGGGACGGGTCCGGGGGGCCGCGGAGGGCGTCGGGGTCGGCGCCACGGACGTGGGCGTGGAGTTCTCCGACGGGCTCATCACGGACCTGCCGCTGGAGATGCAGACCAGCGAGCGCGCCTACAAGCTCTCCTACCAGGGGCGCGGCATCCCCGTCCTCCAGGTCGGCAGCGACCTGCGCCCCGTCGAACGCGGCAGCTTCGCCCAGCGCGAGCTGCGGGAGACGTACTACCCGGCCGAGCGGGAGAAGCCGGTCACCGACGGCATCCTCTTCGACACCTACACCGGACGCCAGTACTCCGACAGCCCGCAGAGCCTCTACGCGGAGCTGCGCCGCCGGGGTCGGTGGGCGGACTACCCGATGTCATGGCTGACGGCCGACGGCCAGGTACGCCTGCCCGACGACCTCTCGCCCGTCCGGCACCGGGGCCGGGAGTACTACGAGGCGCTGGCCCGCACGCGCTACCTGGTCACCAACTCGCGCCAGCCCGCATGGTTCCACCGGCACCCCGACCAGGTGGTCGTGCAGACCTGGCACGGCTCGATGCTCAAGCGCATCGGTTTCGACGTCGAGAACATCCGGGGCAAGTCCCGCGACTACTTCGACAAACTCGCCTGGGAGACCCAGCAGTGGGACTACCTGGTCTCGCCGAGTCCGTGGGCGACGCCGATCCTGCGCAGCGCCTTCCGGTTCGACGGCGAGGTCCTGGAGACCGGCTACCCGCGCAACGACATCTTCTTCTCACCCGACCGGGAGGCGATCGCGGAACGCACCCGGCGCCGCCTCGGACTGCCCGAGGGCAAGAAGGTGGTGTTGTACGCGCCGACCTGGCGTGACGACAAGTACTACACGCGCGGCAAGCACAAGCTCGACCTGCACCTGGACCTGCGCCGGATGTACGAGAAGCTCGGCGACGACCACGTGCTGCTGGTGCGCCGCCACCCCCGGGTGGTCGACAGCGTGCCGATCGTGGGAGAGGGCTTCGTCCACGACGTGTCCCTGTACCCGGAGATCATGGAGCTGTTCCTGGTCACCGACGTGCTCATCACGGACTACTCCTCCATGATGTTCGACTTCGCCAACACCGGTCGGCCGATGCTGTTCTTCACGTACGACCTGGACGGCTACCGGGACAACCTGCGGGGGTTCTACTTCGACTTCGAGGAGACCGCTCCGGGCCCGCTGCTGACCGAGTCCGACGACGTCATCGGAGCCCTGCTGGACATCGACGAGGTGGCGCGCCGGGCCGAACCGTCCTACCGGTCCTTCGTCGACCGGTTCTGCCCGCTCGACGACGGCCGCGCGGCGGCGCGCGTCGTGGACCGCGTCTTCGGCGAGGGCTGACCCGGGGGAGCGGGCCCAGCGCTCCGGAGCCCCGGCGGTCGAACGACCGCCGGGGCTCCCGCGCACACCCAGGGCGGGCGCTCTCCCGCCGGCGGCCGCACGGCCGCTCCCCGGGTGGGACACAATGGTGCGGTGATCGTCATCACCCGCTACTCCGTGCCCGAGTCCGACCTCGACGCCTTCCGCGCCGACGCCGACGCCGCCGTCCAGGCGCTCTCCCGCCGTCCCGGTTTCCGGGGCCACCGCATCGGCCGCGCCGCGGACGACCCCGACCTGTGGACGGTGGTCACCGAGTGGGACGGTGCCGGCTTCTACCGCCGGGCGCTCTCCGACTTCGACGTCAAGGTCAACGCCGTCCCACTGCTGTCCCGCGCCATCGACGAGCCGAGCGCGTACGAGATCGTCGCGAGGGGCGGCGCCCCGGTCTGAGGCGGTGGGCCCGCACGGAGGCGCATACCGTGTGCGAGGGCTTGCCCGGTGCTCTAGCCTGGGTGGACGCGGACGTCCGACGGTGCCACTCCCTGGTTTCGGCGCACGTACCGCTTCCCACACGACGATGTATCGCGAACCGCGATCCACCGACTGCCAGCCGGATGGAGAGTCACCCATGGCCGCCAAGTCAGAGGCAATGGACGCACTGGTCAACCTCGCCAAGCGCCGAGGTCTGGTCTACCCCTCCAGTGAGATCTACGGAGGTCTGCGCGCCGCCTGGGACTACGGCCCCCTCGGGGTTGAGCTGAAGAACAACGTCAAGCGCCAGTGGTGGCGTTCGATGGTGCAGGAGCGCGAGGACATCGTCGGCCTGGACTCCAGCGTCATCCTGGCCCGTGAGGTCTGGGAGGCCTCCGGCCACGTGTCGACGTTCGTCGACCCGCTCACCGAGTGCCAGTCCTGCCACAAGCGCTTCCGCGCGGACCACCTCGTCGAGGCCTACGAGGAGAAGCACGGCCACGAGCCCGCCGACGGCCTCGCCGCCATCGCCTGCCCCAACTGCGGCGCCAAGGCCTCCTTCACCGAGCCGCGCATGTTCAACGGCCTCCTGCGCACCTACCTGGGCCCGGTCCAGGACGAGAAGGGCCTGGCGTACCTGCGCCCGGAGACCGCCCAGGGCATCTTCATCAACTACAAGAACGTCGAGCAGAGCGCCCGCCGCAAGGTGCCCTTCGGCATCGGCCAGATCGGCAAGTCGTTCCGCAACGAGATCACCCCGGGCAACTTCATCTTCCGCACCCGCGAGTTCGAGCAGATGGAGATGGAGTTCTTCGTCAAGCCCGGCTCCGACGCGGACTGGCACCAGTACTGGATCGACACCCGCTTCCAGTGGTACGTCGACCTGGGCATCGCCGAGGACAACCTGCGCCTGTTCGAGCACCCGAAGGAGAAGCTCTCCCACTACTCCACCCGCACCGTGGACGTGGAGTACCGCTTCAACTTCGTGGGCAGCGAGTGGGGTGAGCTGGAGGGCATCGCCAACCGGACCGACTTCGACCTGAAGACGCACGCGGAGTCGTCCGGCGTCGACCTGTCGTACTTCGACCAGGAGAGCAACGAGCGCTACATCCCCTACGTCATCGAGCCCGCGGCCGGTGTCGACCGGGCGGTGCTCACGTTCATGCTGGACGCGTACAACGTGGACGAGGCGCCCAACGCCAAGGGCAAGCTGGAGAAGCGCGCCGTCATGCGCCTGGACCCGCGCCTGTCCCCGGTCAAGGCCGCGGTCCTGCCGCTGTCGCGCAACGCCGACCTGTCGCCGAAGGCCCGCGACCTGGCCGCCGCCCTGCGCAAGCGCTGGAACGTGGAGTTCGACGACGCCGGTGCGATCGGCCGCCGCTACCGCCGCCAGGACGAGATCGGTACCCCGTTCTGCGTGACGGTGGACTTCGACACTCTGGAGGACAACGCGGTGACCGTGCGCGAGCGCGACACCATGTCCCAGGAGCGGGTCTCCCTGGACAGGGTGGAGACCTACCTGTTCGAGCGCCTGCCCGGCTGCTGACCTCAGGGTTCGGCTCTGTGCGTGTGGAGTCGGGCTCTGTGCGTGTGGAGTCCGGCTCTTTGCGCACCGAGCCCCGTTGCGAGCCTGCGAGCACGTAGAAACACTGCCGCCTGCTTCCCTGCCGGGGAGCGGGCGGCAGTGTTCGTCCTGGCCCCGGGGGGCAGTGAGACGGCCGGACCCGGGGGGATGTGGTCTCCGGCCGCCTCGTCGGTTCCCCGGCCGCACACGGCCGGGGAACCGGTTCTCAACGTAGCGTCAGGCCGCCGGAGATAAAGGCGCATTTCGCACTGCGTGTCCTACCGCGTGAGCGAATCGTGACGTGGATAGGGTCCGACCGACGCCCCCGTGCTCCGGGCCGCCCCCCTGAGGCCCGGTTCGCGCGCCTGAGCGTGCCCGTGGCGGGGGTGGTCCGGTTCGCGGCACTGTCTCGACCGCGCTGTCCGTGAGCGTCAGGCGGAGGTGTAGACGACGAAGGACACCGCGATGTAGTGGCAGACGAACGCCGCGATGGTGAGCGAGTGGAAGATCTCGTGGAAGCCGAACCAGCGCGGTGCCGGGTTGGGCCGCTTGAGCCCGTAGACGACCGCTCCGATGCTGTACAGCAACCCCCCGACCAGGATGAGGATCCATGTCGCCGGGTGGGTGCCGTGGATCAGGTCCGGGATGAACAGCACCGCCACCCAGCCGATGGCCAGGTACAGGGCCGTGGACAGCCAACGCGGGGCGTTGAGCCACAGCAGTTTGAAGCCGACCCCGGCGATGGCGCCGCCCCAGACCAGCGCCAGCATCGCCGTGCGCAGTACCCCGTCGAGGACGAGCACGATGAACGGCGTGTAGGTGCCCGCGATGATCAGGTAGATGTTCGAGTGGTCCATGCGCCGCAGGACCTTCTGCGCGCGCGGTGACCAACGGCCCACGTGGTAGACGGCCGAGGTGCTGAACAGCAGCACCGAGCTGAGCGCGTACACGGCGCTGGCCAGCAGCGCGGGCACGGTGGGGGAGAGCGCTACCAGCACGATGCCCGCCGCGAGGGCGAGCGGTGCTGTTCCCAGGTGTAGCCAGCCGCGCAACCTGGGTTTGACCGCATCCAGCAGCTCTCCGGCCGCCGCGACGGCCCTCTCGGGCATGGATGCGTCCTCTTGTGCCCCGTCCGCGTCGGTCCGGGCATCCGCTCCGTCCGGCCCGGTACCGCCGGTCCTCGTGTGCCCGGTGCTCCGCGCCTGTTCCTCCGACACGCTGTTCCCCTCCGTCCCGCGGTCCGCGCCGCTGCGGGCCTCTCCCCCAGCCTAACTTACGGGGGCGTAGGTTACTGTCTGGTAGTTCTGTGTCGCGTGGCACAGGGTCCTCTGGGGTGGGGTGTTGTGCTGGATTGGTCGTGGCCGCCCCAGGGGCGTCGGTGCGGGAGGTGACTCCCGTCCGGGCGCGAGTGTAACCCCGTGACCAGGCGCATCGTGCGCCCCAAAGCTCCCTCTGGTTGACCTGCGAGGGTGGAGTTGCCGTGCTCGGGCTGAACCATTGGTATAGACCTGTTTAATGTCTTTGACCTGCGGAGATGTCGCAAAATGGTGGTTCGTGAAGAGGTGCTGGTGTCGAGGGTGGGTAGAGTCGCGCCCATCCGGGCACAGGCGCCGATCCACCGCGGAGCCGTCGAGAATCGAGGGAGAACCCCCGTGGCCAAGTACGTCTACACGTTCACTGAGGGCAACAAGGACCTGAAGGATCTCCTCGGAGGCAAGGGGGCCAACCTCGCCGAGATGACCAACCTCGGCCTTCCCGTCCCCCCGGGCTTCACGATCACCACCGAGGCGTGCCGTCACTACCTCTCCCACGGCAGTGTCCCCACCGGCCTGGACGAGGAGATCGAGGCGAACCTCGCCGACCTGGAGAGGACCATGGGGCGCCGACTCGGCCAGGCCGACGACCCGCTCCTGGTGAGCGTGCGCTCGGGCGCGAGGTTCTCCATGCCCGGCATGATGGAGACCGTCCTCAACATCGGCCTCAACGACGAGTCCGTCGTCGGCCTCGCCGCGCAGGGCGGCGACGAGCGGTTCGCCTGGGACTCCTACCGCCGCCTCGTCCAGATGTTCGGCAAGACCGTCCAGGACATCGACGGCGAGCTCTTCGAGGACGCCATCGACGAGGTCAAGGCCGCCAAGGGCGTCACCGGCGACCTGGACCTCGACGCCGCCGACTTCCGTGAGCTGGTCGAGCGCTTCAAGGCCGTCGTCCTGGAACAGACGGGGCGGCCCTTCCCCGACGATCCCCGTGAGCAGATGACCCTCGCGGTCAACGCGGTCTTCGACTCCTGGAACGCCCCCCGCGCGGCCCTCTACCGCCGCCAGGAGCGCATCCCCGCCGACCTCGGCACCGCCGTCAACATCTGCTCCATGGTCTTCGGCAACCTCGGCATGGACTCCGGCACCGGTGTCGCGTTCACCCGCGACCCGGCCTCCGGCCAGCCGGGCGTCTACGGCGACTACCTCCAGAACGCCCAGGGGGAGGACGTGGTGGCGGGCATCCGCAACACCGTGCCCCTCGCGGACCTGGAGAAGATCGACGCCCGCAGCCACGGGGAGCTGATGGGCATCATGGACACCCTGGAGAACCACTACCGCGACCTGTGCGACATCGAGTTCACGATCGAGCGCGGCAAGCTGTGGATGCTCCAGACAAGGGTCGGCAAGCGCACCGCCGCCGCCGCGTTCCGCATCGCCGACCAGCTGGTCGACCAGGGCATGATCACCCTGGACGAGGCCGTGCAGCGCGTCACCGGGGACCAGCTCGCCCAGCTGATGTTCCCCCGCTTCGACGAGGGCGCCGTCGCCGGGGCCGGGGTCCGCCGCATCGGCCGCGGCATGAACGCCTCCCCGGGCGCAGCCGTCGGCAAGGCCGTCTTCGACTCCTACACGGCCGTCAAGTGGTCGCGCAGCGGCGAGAGGGTCATCCTGTGCCGGCGTGAGACCAACCCCGACGACCTGGAGGGCATGATCGCCGCCGAGGGCATCCTCACCAGCCGCGGCGGCAAGACCTCCCACGCCGCCGTCGTCGCCCGGGGCATGGGCAAGACCTGTGTCTGCGGCGCGGAGGAGATCGACGTGGACACCAAGAACCGGCGCCTGACCGCCCCCGGCGGTGAGGTGGTCGAGGAGGGCGACGTCATCTCCATCGACGGCACGAGCGGCGAGGTGTACCTCGGTGAGGTGCCCGTCGTGGACTCGCCCGTCGTGCGCTACTTCGAGGGCGAGATCGACCCGGCCTCCGACCGGGCCGACGACCTCGTGCGCTCCGTCGACCGGCTCATGCACTACGTCGACGCCGCCCGTCGCATGCGGGTGCGCGCCAACGCGGACACGGCCGAGGACGCCGCCCGCGCGCGCCGCATGGGTGCCCAGGGCATCGGCCTGTGCCGGACCGAGCACATGTTCCTCGGTGACCGCCGCCAGCTGGTGGAGCGGCTCATCCTCGCCGACACCGAGGACGAGCAGCGGAACGCGCTCGCGGAGCTGCTGCCCCTCCAGCGCGAGGACTTCGACGGCATCCTGGAGGCCATGGACGGTCTGCCCGTGACGGTCCGCCTGCTGGACCCGCCGCTGCACGAGTTCCTGCCGGACATCACCGAGCTGTCCGTGCGCGTCGCGGTCGCCGAGGCGCGCGGCGAGAGCCACGAGAACGACCTGCGGGTGCTCCAGGCGGTGCACAAGCTGCACGAGCAGAACCCGATGCTGGGCCTGCGCGGCGTGCGCCTGGGCCTGGTCGTCCCCGGCCTGTTCTCCATGCAGGTGCGCGCCATCGCCGAGGCCGCCGTCGAGAGGATGGCCAGGGGCGGGCGCCCCTGCCCCGAGGTCATGATCCCGCTGGTGGGCACCGTGCAGGAGCTGGAGATCATCCGCGAGGACGCCCTGCGGGTACTGCGCGAGGTGGAGCGTGAGCACGGCGTCGAACTCGACTTCCCGATCGGCACGATGATCGAGCTGCCGCGCGCGGCGCTGACCGCCGGTGAGATCGCGGAGAACGCCGAGTTCTTCTCGTTCGGCACCAACGACCTCACCCAGACGGTGTGGGGCTTCTCCCGCGACGACGTCGAGGCCTCCTTCTTCTCCGCCTACCTGGAGAAGGGCGTGTTCGGGGTGTCGCCGTTCGAGTCCCTGGACGTGGACGGCGTCGGCCGCCTGATCCGCATCGCGGTGGAGGAGGGCCGCGCGGCCCGGCCCGGCATCAAGCTCGGTGTGTGCGGCGAGCACGGCGGCGACCCCGACTCGGTGCACTTCTTCCACCAGGTGGGTCTGGACTACGTGTCCTGCTCCCCGTTCCGGGTACCCGTCGCGCGACTGGAGGCGGGGCGCGCCGCAGGGCGCCCGGCCATCTGACACCCGTGCCGTGCGGGGTTCCGCGGCGAGTGGGACCCGCCCGCCACGGAACCCCGCGCACCGCGCACCCGAGCACAAGAGGTCCCGCCCACGGTCCGCCGGCGCCCACCCTTCCGCGAGGGCCCTCATCCGCAGAAAACGCCCTAGACTCGACCCGGCCGGTGGTCAGGTCTCGATGTGCTCATTGTGACCTCTTCGTGATGTATTCTGGCCGCCGGTAAGGCCGCAGTCCCCCGCTTCCTCCCCACACGCGGAAGAGGGACGCGCCGACACCACCCCGCTCCCGTACCCACGCAGTCGCGAACCGCTGGTCGGTACGGGTCGTCCCAGCGGGTAGCAGGATCCCGATCAGCGAAGTTGTGCGGAGGTGAGCCGGTGCGAACGGCGAACGACGGCCCCGGCGACGAGCCGTGGGAGGAGCCGGTCACGGACTCCTCCTCAGACGACGAGTCGACCAGGGTCTTCTCCCGTGACAGCTTCACCGCGGCCCCCACCCCTCCAGGGGAGGGTGTCCGCGAACGCGTCGGCGGTGCGGACGACACCGCCACCCGGGAGTTCTCCAGGACGGGGCCCGGCTCACCTGGCGACTCCGCCACACGCGAGTTCACCCGTACCGACGGCGCCGCGCCCGCGGGTGCGCCCGGCGACTCCGCCACGCGCGGGTTCGACCGTCCCGCCCCGGCCTTCGACGACCTCCGCGGCGAGCAGGCCGAGGACGCCTCCGTCGGGGCCGCCTTCACCCGGCGCTTCGTCAGGGACCGGCCGCAGCCCAGGAACCTCGGGCCGCGCGCCTTCGACCCGGAGCCGTTCGACGGTGGGCCCCGCGACGGCGAGTCCTACGACGACGAGCCCTACGACGACGAGCCCCCGCCCCCGCCCCGCGCCAGACGCTCCGAGCGTCCGCAGCCCCGGCCGCGCCGCCGCAAGCGGCGCCGCATCCGCCTCCGCTGGATCGTCACACTCCTGCTGCTGGTGGCGCTGGCGATCCCCCCGGGCACCTGGGGCTGGGTCTGGTACACGGCCCGCCAGGACGACCGCGTCGTCTCCGACGCCATCGTCGTCCTCGGTGCCAGCCAGTACAACGGCGTTCCCTCGCCCGTGTTCGAGGCGCGCCTGAGGCACGCCCAGGTCCTCTTCCTCGAAGGCATCGCCCCGGTCATCATCACCGTCGGCGGCAAGCAGCCCGGCGACAACTTCACCGAGGCGGCCGCGGGCAGGAACTGGCTGGTCGAGGTCGGCATCCCCGCGGACCAGATCATCGCGGTGGAGGAGGGGCGCGACACCCTCCAGAGCATCAGCGCCGTCTCCCTCGTGTTCGAGGACCGCGCCTGGGAAACGGCCGTCCTGGTGTCCGACCCGTGGCACAGCCTGCGCTCCAAGCGGATGGCCGCCGACTACGGGATCGAGGCGGGAACCTCGCCCTCGCGGTCCGGCCCGGCCGTGATCGAGCGGCGCACCCAGCTCTGGTACATCACCAGGGAAACCGCGTCGCTCTGGTACTACTGGATCTTCAACGACAGCAGCGACATTCGCGTCAACGCTGCCTGAACAGCGCGGAAGGCGTGTTTGGTCCCTATTCGGAAGTAGGGTCGCACACGATGACGAAGCACCCCCGCGACGAAGGCGGAGCCGACGGCTACACGCCGGCGGACACCGAGCGCAAGGCGCGCGAGAACCGCAAGAACCGGGCTCGCGGCCCCTTCGAACGCGATCGGGCCAGAGTGCTGCACAGCGCGGCACTGCGGCGCCTGGCCGCCAAGACCCAGGTGGTCCAGCCCGGGGTGAGCGACTTCCCGCGCACCCGCCTCACCCATTCCCTGGAGTGCGCGCAGATCGGCCGCGAACTCGGCCAGGCCCTGGGCTGCGACCCGGACCTGGTCGAGGCGGCCTGCCTCTCCCACGACCTCGGGCACCCCCCGTTCGGACACAACGGCGAACGCGCCCTGGACGAGGCCGCGGCCGCCTGCGGCGGGTTCGAGGGCAACGCCCAGAGCCTGCGCCTGCTCATCCGGCTCGAAGGCAAGATCATCGACCCCGACGGGTTCAGCGCGGGGCTCAACCTCACCCGCGCCACCCTGGACGCCACGGTCAAGTACCCGTGGCTCCGGGGCCAGGGCCCCGACACCCACAAGTTCAACTGCTACCCCGACGACACGGAGGCCTTCGCCTGGCTGCGCCAGGGGGCGCCTGCCGGTCGCACATGCTTCGAGGCGCAGGTCATGGACTGGGCCGACGACGTCGCGTACTCCGTCCACGACGTCGAGGACGCCCTGCACGCCGGGCTCGTCGACATGGCCTCCCTGCGCGGCACCGCCGAACGCGCCGAGGTCGTCCGGATCGCCTCCGCCTACTACTGCGACGCCGATTCCGCCGAGCTGCACCAGGTGTTCGCAGACCTGCTCTCGGCGCCCGTGTGGCCGAGCGAGTTCACCGGGGACCTCGCCTCGCTCGCGGCCCTCAAGAACCTCACCAGCGAACTCATCGGCCGCTTCTGCCGGGCGGCCGAGCACGCGACCCGGGCCGCGCACGGGGAGGGGAGGCTCACGCGCTATGGGGCCGACCTGGTCGTACCCCGCCGGGCCCTGCTGGAGTGCGCCCTGCTCAAGGCGGTGGCGGCCCACTTCGTGATGTCCCGCGTCGAGGCCATCGCCTACCAGGCCGAGGAGCGCCGCCTCATCACCGAGCTGGTCGGTGCCCTCTGGAAGAACGCCCCCGAGGGGCTCGACCCGCAGTTCCGCGCCGCCTTCTCCGAGGCGACGGACGAGGCGGCCGCGCTGCGCGTGGTCGTCGACCAGGTCGCCTCACTCACCGACACCTCCGCGATGGCCCTGCACTCCCACCTGGTGGGCTGACGGGGGTGCCCCGGCGGTCCCCGCCGGGGAGCGGATCCGGGTCGCGCCGCCGATTCGTCCGGGCAGGGGGGTTGACGCCTCGCATGTTAACGCTAACAATGTTGTCCGCGTCACATTTCCCCTGACATACCCGGAGGTGTCGTTCAGGTGAACCCACCCGTGGGCCGCACCCCCGTCATGGCCGACGTCGCCCGGTTGGCCGGTGTCTCGCACCAGACCGTGTCCCGCGTCATCAACGGCCACCCCAACGTCCGCGAGGAGACCGTCCTGCGTGTGCAGCGGGCGATCGACGAGCTGGGCTACCACCGCAACTCCACGGCGCGCGCCCTGGTCACCCGCCGCACCAACGTGCTCGGCGTCATCGCCTTCGACACGACGCTCTTCGGCCCGGCGCAGACCCTGGCGGGGATCGAGCGCGCGGCGCGCGAGGCGGGCTACTTCCTGAGCATGGTCAGTCTCGACGACGTGTCGCCGGCCGGTGTCGTCGCCGCCGCGGACTTCCTGATCCAGCAGTCGGTCGAGGGCTGCATCGCCATCGCCCCGCAGCGGAGCCTGGTCGACGCCCTCGCCGCGCTGCCGAGGCCGCTGCCGCTGGTCGCGGTCGAGGGCGGTGAGGGCTCCGGCCTCCCCGTCGTCTGCGTCGACCAGGCCCAGGGTGCCGAGGACGCCGTCCGCCACCTCCTCGAACTGGGTCATCACACGGTCCACCACATCGAGGGCGACCCGCTCTGGCTGGAGTCCGAGGCCCGCGTCCAGGGATGGCGCCGGGCCCTGGAAGAGGCCGGGGCGCCGGTTCCGGAACCGCTCCAGGGGGACTGGAGCCCCCGGTCGGGCTACGAGCTCGGCCGGGCCCTGGTGTCCCGGCGCGACGCGGGGGAGCGGGTGACAGCGATCTTCGTGGGCAACGACCAGATGGCCATAGGGGTGCTGCGCGCCCTGCACGAGGCCGGTCTGAGCGTGCCCGGCGACGTCAGCGTGGTCGGCTTCGACGACATCCCCGAAGCGGAGTACCTCACCCCGTCCCTGAGCACCGTGTACCAGGACTTCGCCCAGGTCGGAAGGGAGAGTCTGGCCCTGCTCCTCGGTGAGATCGGGGCGGGGCGCAACGGCCCGGCCGACCCCGCCGGGGCCGCGCGGAGAGTCGTCCCGGCAGAACCGAGGCACCGGGGCAGCAGCGGGCCGCCACCACCCTGACACCCCGGCCCACGCGCCCCTCCAAGGAAGGAACCCCCTGTGCGCCAGAATGTTAACGCTAACAACCAGTTGTCGCCGGACGCGGTCACCATCGGGATCGACTTCGGGACCCTGTCCGGACGCGCCGTCGTCGTCCGTGCCGCCGACGGGGCCGAACTCGGCTCCGCAGCCCACACCTACCGGCACGGCGTCATCACGGCGCACCTGCCCGGCTCCTCCGCACCGCTGGCCCCGGAGACCGCCCTCCAGAGCCCCGAGGACTACCGCGAGGTCCTGGCCACGGCCGTGCCCGAGGCACTGCGGGCCTCCGGTGCCAGCCCCGCACAGGTGATCGGCATCGGCACCGACTTCACCTCCTGCACGGTCCTGCCCGTGACCGCGGACGGCACCCCGCTGTGCGAGCTACCGGGGCTCGCCGGGCGCCCCCACGCCTGGCCCAAACTGTGGCGCCACCACGCCGCCCAGCCCGAGGCGGACGAGATCAACGCCCTCGCCGAGAAACGGGGTGAGACGTGGCTGGCCCGCTACGGCGGGCGGATCTCCTCCGAGTGGCAGTTCGCCAAGGCTCTCCAGGTGCTGCGCGAGGACCCCGAGGTGTACGAGCGCACCGACCGCTGGATCGAGGCCGCCGACTGGATCGTCTGGGAGCTGTGCGGACGCGAGACCCGCAACGTCGCCACCGCCGGGTACAAGGGCATCCACCAGGACGGAGCCTGGCCCTCAGCGGACTTCCTGACCGCACTCGACCCCCGTTTCGCGACCTTCGCGGAGGACAAGCTCGCCCACCCCCTCTCCCAGCTGGGCGAGCGCGCCGGCGGCCTCACCGCCGGGGCCGCGGCCCTGACCGGTCTGCCCGAGGGGCTGCCCGTCGCGGTCGGCAACATCGACGCGCACGTCACCGCCGCCACCGCGCAGACCACCGGCAACGGCCGGATGCTCGCGATCATGGGCACCAGCACCTGCCACGTCATGAACTCCGACGTCCTCGCCGAGGTCCCCGGTATGTGCGGGATGGCGCTCGGCGGCATCACCCCCGGGGCGTGGGGCTACGAGGCCGGACAGAGCGGCGTCGGCGACATCTTCGCCTGGTTCGCCGACTCCTACGTGCCTCCCTCCTACCACGAGGAGGCCCGCGCACGAGGCCTGTCCGTCCACGACCTGCTCTCCGCCCGGGCCTCGAAGGCACGGGTCGGGGAACACGGCCTCGTCGCCCTGGACTGGCACAGCGGGAACCGCTCGGTCCTGGTCGACCACGACCTGTCGGGCGTGCTCGCCGGCATGACGCTGGCCACCAGGCCCGAGGAGGTCTACCGCGCCCTGGTCGAGGCCACGGCCTTCGGCACGCGCACGATCGTCGAGGCCTTCGAGTCGGCGGGGGTCCCGGTCAGGGACTTCACGGTCGGCGGCGGCATGGTCCGCAACCCGTTCGTGCTCCAGGTCTACGCCGACGTGCTCGACCGCCCGATCCGCCTGGTCGCCTCCGAGTACAGCTGCGCGGTGGGGGCCGCCATCCACGCGGCCGTCGCCGCCGGGGCCCACCCCGACATCCACGCGGCCTCGGCCGCCATGGGGCGGGTCCGCGACGAGACCGTCGACCCCGACCCGGGCAGGGCGGCGGCCTACGACGAACTCTTCGCGGTCTACACCGAGCTCCACGACCACTTCGGCCGGGGCGGCAGCCGGAGTCTGCGCCGTCTCCGGGCCATCCGCAACGCCACCCTGGCCACCGCCGGCCACACCACCGAGGAGGGAACACGATGACCGCAGACACGGCCCCGGCCGTCCCCGAGGAGTACCGGGGGGAGGTGGAACGCCTGCGTGAGCACCTGTGCGACCTGCACGCCGACCTGCCCCGCTGGAACCTGGTCACCTGGACCAGCGGCAACGTCTCCGCCCGCGTCCCCGGCGCCGACCTCATGGTGATCAAACCCAGCGGGGTCTCCTACGACGACCTGACCCCCGCCGACATGGTCGTCTGCGACCTGGACGGGCAGGTGGTCGAGGGGCACCGCGCACCCTCCAGCGACACCGCCTCCCACGCGCACGTCTACCGCGCGCGCCCCGACGTCGGTGGAGTCGCGCACACCCACAGCCCCTACGCGACGGCCTGGGCGGCGCGGGGCGAGGCCATCCCGTGCGTCATCACGGCGATGGCCGACGAGTTCGGCGGCGACGTCCCCGTGGGGCCGTTCGCCCTCATCGGCGGCGACGACATCGGCAGGGGAGTGGTCGCGACCCTCGACGGACACCGGTCCCCGGCCGTCCTCATGCGCGGGCACGGCGTCTTCACGGTCGGCTCCTCCGCCCGCGACGCGGTCAAGGCCGCGGTGATGTGCGAGGACGTGGCGCGCACCGTCCACATCGCCCGCCAGGGCGGGCCGCTCGAACGCCTCCCCCAGGAGCACATCGACGCGCTCCACGACCGGTACCAGAACGTCTA
The DNA here is from genome assembly GCF_042716955.1 of Nocardiopsis sp. NPDC058631. Classification (NCBI taxonomy): domain Bacteria; kingdom Bacillati; phylum Actinomycetota; class Actinomycetes; order Streptosporangiales; family Nocardiopsidaceae; genus Nocardiopsis; species Nocardiopsis sp. NPDC058631. Next base: position 37,264 of record NZ_JBHXQY010000059.1, read on the forward strand.
CGGCCAGTAAGGAACGACCGTGCCCCTCCCCACGCCCCCGGCCACCGCACACGCGCCCGTCGGAACCCGCCTGCCCCGCATCGGCCTCCTCGGCATCATGCAGCCGCTCTACGACGACATGATCCCCGGTATCACCGAGCACCAGGCCGCGTACGCCGCCCGGGTCGCCGAGAAGCTCTCCGGGGTCGCCGAGTGGACCCTGGTCCCCCCGGTGCGCGGCCGCGACGACGCGGAACGAGCGATGCGCGGGTTCGAGGACGCCGGCCTCGACGGGGTCCTCGTCGTCATGCTCACCTACGGCCCCTCCCTGCGGGTCACCCGCCTGTTCAGCCAGGCGCGGCTGCCCGTCGCCCTGGCCAACATCCAGCCCGACCCCGCGGTCTCCCCGTCCTGGGACATGGACGACATGACCTACAACCAGGGCATCCACGGCGCCCAGGACACCGCCAACGCGATGGTGCGCGCCGGACTCCCGTTCGAGGTCGTCACCGGGGAGTGGCAGAGCCCCGAGTTCGCGGACAGGATCGACCGCTGGGCCAGGGCGGCCCGCGCGGTCACCGCCCTGCGCGGGCTCAGGGTCGGCGTGTTCGGCTACCCCATGAACGGCATGGGCGACGCCCGGGTGGACGAGAGTTCGCTGCTGCGCAAGCTCGGCCCGGAGGTCGAGGTCATCGCGCCCGGCTCCCTGCACCGGACGATGGCCGACCTGCCGGAGGAGGAGGTCGCGGAGCTCATGTCCTGGGAGGACGGGGCCTTCGAGGTCGACGGGCGCCTCTCCAAGGAGGAACGCGAGGACCACGCCCGCATGCAGCTGGGCATCGAGCGGCTGCTGGAGGAGCGGGGCGCGGGCGCCTACTCCACCCACTTCGACGCCATCGGCGAGGACGGCCGCTTCGCCCGGCTCCCGATGGCCGCCGCCTCCACCCTGATGGCCAAGGGGTACGGGTTCGCGGGCGAGGGCGACGTGCTGGCCGCGTCGATCGTCTACGCCGGGCACCAGCTCGCCGGGGACGGCCACTTCACCGAGATGTACGCCATGGACTTCCCCAGCGACTCCATCCTCATGAGCCACATGGGGGAGGGGAACTGGCGGGTCGCGCGCGGCGACGAGCCGGTCCGGCTGATCAAGCGCCCCCTGGGGATCGGCGGCCTGGACGACCCGCCCACCATCGTCTTCCGCTACCGGCCGGGACCCGCGACCCTCGCCTCCCTGGTCTTCCTCGGCGGTGAGGACTTCCGCCTGGTGGTCGCCGAGGGCGAGGTGATCGACGCACCCGAACTGCCGTCTCTGGAGATGCCCTACGGCCAGTTCCGGCCGGAGTCGGGCGTGCGGGCCTGCATGGACGCCTGGCTCCGGTCCGGCGGCACACACCACATGGTCATGAACACCGGTGCGAGGGCCGAGGACTGGAGGGTCCTCTGCTCGCTCGCCGGCATCGAGTACGTCCGGGTCTGACCCCCCGGACCCCGCGGCGCCCGGCGCCCGCGTCCCGGGGAGGGCCCTCGGGCCCTCCCCACCCCCCGGCGCAAGGAGAACACCATGCGCGTCCGACCCCCCGAACCCCCCTCACCCCCCGACCCCCCTGCTCCGCGCGGCCCCGGCCGCAGGGCCTTCGCCGCCGGAGCCCTCGCCGCGGCGGGCCTCGCCCTGCCGCCCGTCTCCTGGTCCGTGGTCACCCTGTCCACCGGCCGCCGCTGAACGACGGCCACCCCCCACTGGAAGGAAGAGGAACCAGAACATGCGCGACCACCCGAGGGCCGTCCCGGCCCTGGCAGTCATAGGGACGACGCTCCTGCTCACCGCCTGCAGCGGTGTCGGAGACGCCGCCCGCCCCGAGGGGGAGTCCGGCACCGTCGGCATCTCCATGCCCACCCAGTCCTCGGAGCGCTGGATCGCCGACGGCGCCAACATGGTCGAGGAGTTCGAGGAGCGCGGCTTCGGCACCGACCTCCAGTTCGCCGAGGACGTGGTCCAGGACCAGATCTCCCAGATCGAGAACATGATCACCCGGGGCGTCGACGTACTGGTCATCGCCGCGATCGACGGTGCGGCACTGGGCGACGTCCTCGACATGGCGGCGGACAACGACATCCCCGTGATCGCCTACGACCGCCTCATCCTCGACAGCGAGCACGTCGACTACTACGCCACCTTCGACAACCTCAGGGTCGGCGAGCTCCAGGGGAACTACATCGTCGACGCCCTCGACCTGGAGAACGAGGACGGGCCCTTCGACATCGAGCTCTTCGGCGGAGCGCCCGACGACAACAACGCCTACTTCTTCAACGACGGCGCGATGTCCGTCCTCCAGCCCTACATCGACGACGAGGCGCTGGTGGTCCGCAGCGGCCAGACCTCCATGGACCAGATCTCCACCCAGCGCTGGGACGGCGCCATCGCCCAGGCACGGATGGACAACCTCCTCAGCGCCCACTACTCCGACGAGGAGGTGGACGCCGTCCTGTCCCCCTTCGACGGCATCAGCCTCGGCGTGATCGAGTCCCTGAGGGCGGTCGGCTACGGCTCCGAGGACAGGCCGCTGCCGGTCGTCACCGGCCAGGACGCCGAGGTCTCCTCGGTCAAGTCGATCATCGCCGGCGAGCAGACCCAGACGGTCTTCAAGGACACCCGTGCCCTGGCCGCCCAGACGGTCGGCATGGTCGAGTCCGTCCTCGCCGAGGAGGAGGTCGAGGTCAACGACACCGAGACCTACGACAACGGGGTCAAGGTGGTCCCCGCCTACCTGCTCGAACCCGTCTCGGTGGACATCGACAACTACCAGGAGGAGCTGGTCGGGAGCGGCTACTACGAGGAGTCCGACCTCGAATGAGCGAGACGCAGACACGACCGGACCGCCTCGGCAGCCCGCTGCTGCTGATGAGCGGCATCCGCAAGGAGTTCCCCGGCGTGCGCGCCCTGGACGGCGTGTCCCTGAGCGTCGCGCACGGGAGCGTCCACGCGCTCATGGGGGAGAACGGCGCCGGGAAGTCCACGCTGATGAAGGTCCTCAGCGGGGTCCACCCGGCGGGTTCCTACGACGGCGAGATCCTCGTCGACGGCGACGTCGATGTCCGCCGCGACCGCCAGCCGCGCGACCGCCGTTCCGATGTTCCCGCTTCCGATGATTCCCAGAG